>NZ_JBFAMM010000008.1:0-217355 GCF_040656535.1 Streptomyces sp. NPDC049887
GGTCGGCGTGCTCTGCCTGGCACCCGAGGAGGGCCTGGGCGTGCGCGACGACGAGATGCGCGCCGAGCACCTCGACGCCATCAACCGCTTCCGGAACATCTGAGTCAGAGGCCCATCAGATGACAGAGCGTCAGAAGGACCGGCCGTGGCTCATGCGCACGTACGCCGGTCACTCCACGGCCGAGGCGTCCAACGAGCTGTACCGGCGCAACCTCGCCAAGGGCCAGACCGGTCTGTCGGTCGCGTTCGACCTGCCGACGCAGACCGGCTACGACCCCGACCATGTCCTCGCCCGCGGCGAGGTCGGCCGGGTCGGGGTGCCGGTCTCGCACCTCGGTGACATGCGGCGGCTGTTCCAGGACATCCCCCTGGAGCAGATGAACACCTCGATGACCATCAACGCCACCGCCATGTGGCTGCTGGCGCTCTACCAGGTCGTCGCGGAGGAGCAGGGCGCCGACGTCACCAGGCTCCAGGGGACGACGCAGAACGACATCGTCAAGGAGTACCTGTCGCGCGGGACGCACGTCTTCCCGCCCGGTCCGTCGCTGCGGCTGACCACCGACATGATCACCTACACGGTGGCGAACATCCCCAAGTGGAACCCGATCAACATCTGCAGCTACCACCTGCAGGAGGCCGGGGCCACACCCGTCCAGGAGATCGCCTACGCGATGTCCACGGCGATAGCCGTCCTGGACGCGGTGCGCGACTCCGGACAGGTGCCGCAGGAGAAGTTCGGCGATGTCGTCGCCCGGATCTCCTTCTTCGTGAACGCGGGCGTCCGCTTCATCGAGGAGATGTGCAAGATGCGCGCCTTCGGCCGTATCTGGGAGAAGATCACGAGCGAGCGCTACGGCATCGAGAACGCCAAGCAGCGGCGCTTCCGCTACGGTGTCCAGGTCAACTCGCTCGGCCTGACCGAGGCCCAGCCGGAGAACAACGTCCAGCGCATCGTCCTCGAAATGCTGGCCGTGACGCTCTCCAAGGACGCCCGCGCCCGCGCGGTCCAGCTCCCGGCCTGGAACGAGGCCCTCGGCCTGCCCCGCCCCTGGGACCAGCAGTGGTCGCTGCGCATCCAGCAGGTCCTCGCCCACGAGAGCGACCTGCTGGAGTACGAGGACATCTTCGCCGGCTCACACGTGATCGAGGCCAAGGTGGACGCCCTCGTGGCGGACTCGCTCGCCGAGATCGAGCGCATCCAGGAGATGGGCGGCGCCATGGCTGCCGTCGAGTCCGGCTACCTGAAGTCGCAGCTGGTCTCCTCGCACGCCGAGCGGCGGGCCAGGATCGAGGCCGGCGACGAGAAGATCGTCGGCGTCAACGTCTTCGAGACGACCGAGCCCAACCCGCTCACCGCGGATCTCGACACCGCGATCATGACGGTCGACCCCGCGAACGAGGCCCGGGTCGTTGCCAAGCTCCACGAGTGGCGCGACAACCGGGACGAGAGCCGCGCCCAGGACGCCCTGGCCGCGCTCAAGGCAGCGGCCGCGGGCGACGCCAACCTGATGGCCGCCACGGTCGAGTGCGCCCGCGCCGGCGTCACCACCGGCGAGTGGGCCTGGGCGCTGCGGGACGTCTTCGGCGAGTTCCGCGCCCCGACCGGGGTGTCGTCGGCCCCGGTGGCCGTCGCCGCCGAGGCGGGTACGCCGCTCGCCCTGGTCCGCGAGAAGGTGTCCCGCACCGCCGACGAGCTCGGCTCCGGCCGGCTGCGGCTGCTGGTCGGCAAGCCGGGCCTGGACGGGCACTCCAACGGCGCGGAACAGATCGCCGTACGCGCGCGCGACGCGGGCTTCGAGGTGGTCTACCAGGGCATCCGGCTCACGCCCGAGCAGATCGTCGGCGCCGCCCTCGCCGAGGACGTGCACTGCGTGGGCCTTTCGATCCTGTCCGGCTCGCACGCCGAGCTCGTGCCGGACGTGCTGGAGCGTCTGCGTGAGGCGGGCGCCGGCGACATCCCGGTGGTCGTCGGCGGCATCATCCCGAACGGCGACGCCGAGGAGCTGAGGCGTGCGGGTGTGGCCGCCGTCTTCACCCCGAAGGACTTCGGCATCACGGAGATCATCGGCCGTATCGTCGACGAGATCCGCCAAGCGAACAAGCTCGACCCCCTGGAGGTCCCCGCATGACAAGCCCCGTCAACCGGCTGCGCCCGCGCCGCTCCTGCCTCGCGGTGCCCGGTTCGAACCCGCGCTTCCTGGAGAAGGCCCAGGGGCTGCCTGCCGACCAGGTCTTCCTGGACCTCGAGGACGCCTGTGCCCCGCTCGCCAAGCCGGAGGCCCGGCACACCATCGTCAAGTTCCTCAACGAGGGCGACTGGACGGGCAAGACCCGCGTCGTGCGGGTGAACGACTGGACGACCCAGTGGACCTACCGGGACGTCGTCACGGTCGTCGAGGGCGCCGGCCAGAACCTCGACTGCATCATGCTGCCGAAGGTCCAGGACGCCCAGCAGGTCGTCGCCCTCGACCTGCTGCTGACGCAGATCGAGAAGACGATGGGCTTCGAGGTCGGCAAGATCGGCATCGAGGCGCAGATCGAGAACGCCCAGGGCCTCAACAACGTCAACGCGATCGCCCAGGCGTCGCCGCGCGTCGAGACCATCATCTTCGGACCGGCCGACTTCATGGCCTCCATCAACATGAAGTCCCTGGTCGTCGGCGAGCAGCCGCCCGGCTACCCGGCGGACGCCTACCACTACATCCTGATGAAGATCCTCATGGCCGCCCGGGCCAACAACCTGCAGGCGATCGACGGCCCCTACCTGCAGATCCGCAACATCGACGGATACCGCGAGGTCGCGCAGCGCGCCGCCGCTCTGGGCTTCGACGGCAAATGGGTGCTGCACCCGGGCCAGGTGGAGGCGTCCAACGAGATCTTCTCCCCCTCCCAGGAGGACTACGACCACGCCGAGCTGATCCTGGACGCGTACGAGTACTACACCTCCGAGGCCGGCGGGAAGAAGGGCTCGGCGATGCTCGGCGACGAGATGATCGACGAGGCGAGCCGCAAGATGGCCCTGGTCATCTCCGGCAAGGGCCGTGCCGCCGGCATGACCCGTACCTCGAAGTTCGAAGCCCCGGAGGCGTGAGCACCATGCAGTTCGGACGCACGTACGAGGAGTTCGAGGTCGGGGCGGTCTACAAGCACTGGCCCGGGAAGACGGTCACGGAGTACGACGACCACCTCTTCTGCCTCCTGACGATGAACCACCACCCCCTCCACATGGACACGAACTATGCGGAGAAGACGACGGACTTCGGGAAGAACGTCGTCGTGGGCAACTACATCTACTCGCTGCTGCTCGGCATGTCCGTGCCGGACGTGTCGGGCAAGGCCATCGCCAACCTGGAGATCGAGTCGCTGCGGCACGTGGCGCCGACCTTCCACGGCGACACGATCTACGGCGAGACGACCGTCCTCGACAAGACCCCGTCCAGGTCGAAGAACGACCGCGGGATCGTCCACGTCGAGACCAAGGGCTACAAGCAGGACGGCACGCTCGTGTGCGTGTTCCGCCGCAAGGTGATGGTCCCCACCGAGACGTACATCAAGGAGCGCGGCGGCGAGCAGCCCGGCCGCCCGGAGCTGATCGAGCCCTCGAAGAAGGCGGAGAAGTAGAAATGGCCCGACTCGCCCAGACCGCCGGTCTGACCGACGTCCAGCAGGAGATCCTCTCGACGGTCCGCGACTTCGTCGACAAGGAGATCATCCCGGTCGCGACGGAGCTGGAGCACCGCGACGAGTACCCGCAGCAGATCGTCGACGGGCTCAAGGAGCTGGGGCTCTTCGGCCTGATGATCCCCGAGGAGTACGGGGGCCTGGGCGAGTCCCTCCTCACATACGCGTTGTGCGTGGAGGAGATCGCCCGCGGCTGGATGTCCGTCTCGGGCATCATCAACACGCACTTCATCGTGGCGTACATGCTCAAGCAGCACGGCACCCAGGAGCAGAAGGACCACTTCCTGCCCCGGATGGCGGCCGGCGAGGTGCGCGGCGCGTTCTCCATGTCCGAGCCGGGACTCGGCTCGGACGTGTCGGCCATCACGTCGAAGGCGGTGAAGGACGGCGACGAGTACGTCCTGAACGGCCAGAAGATGTGGCTGACGAACGGCGGCACGTCGACGCTCGTGGCCGTTCTGGTCCGGAGTGACGAAGGACACCCGGAGGGCACGGCCCCGCACAGGTCGATGACGACCTTCCTCGTCGAGAAGGAGCCCGGCTTCGGGGAGGTGCGCCCCGGCCTCACCATCCCCGGGAAGATCGACAAGATGGGCTACAAGGGCGTCGACACGACCGAGCTCATCATGGACGGACTGCGCATTCCGGCCAATCGCGTCCTCGGCGGCACCACCGGCCGGGGGTTTTACCAAATGATGGACGGAGTCGAGGTCGGCCGCGTCAATGTGGCGGCACGTGGCTGCGGCGTCGCTCAGCGTGCCTTCGAGCTGGGTGTCGGGTACGCCCAGCAACGTCACACCTTCGGCAAGCCGATCGCCCAGCACCAGGCCATCCAGTTCAAGCTCGCGGAGATGGCTACCAAGGTCGAGGCCGCCCATGCGATGATGGTCAACGCGGCCCGCAAAAAGGACTCCGGGGAGCGAAACGACCTGGAGGCCGGGATGGCGAAGTACCTCGCCTCCGAGTACTGCAAGGAAGTCGTCGAGGACGCCTTCCGGATCCACGGCGGCTACGGCTTCTCCAAGGAGTACGAGATCGAGCGCCTCTACCGGGAGGCCCCGATGCTGCTGATCGGCGAGGGTACCGCCGAGATCCAGAAGATGATCATCGGGCGCCGACTGCTCGAGGAATACCGGCTCCAGGGCTGAAATGGGGCTTTTGAGTCGGTTCGGCCGCGAAGAAGATCACATTCCGGCAGCCTTTGCCGAAGGCTTCCGGCCGACCGACTCGGCTTCTGGCTTTCCCAGTTGCGGCCAGTAACCGATAACATCGCCAGAAAGCCGCCGTCCCCCTTGTTCCCAGCGCGGCATCATCCGCTACGAAGGTCATCCATGCCCCACAGCCAAACCTCTGCACCTCGCGGCCGCGTCCGCCTCGCGCGCGGAGCATCGCCGTGGCTCCTCCCGACCGTCGCGACCGCGGCGCTCAGCCTGGCGCGTGCGCGCCGGTCGAGGCGTGCCGCGGCCATCGCCGTGCCCACCACCGCGCTCGCGGCGGGCATGCTGTGGTTCTTCCGCGACCCCGAGCGCGAGATCGCCCAGGGACGGGTCATCTCCCCGGCCGACGGCGTGGTGCAGAGCATCATGCCGTGGAAGGACGGGCGCACCCGTGTCGCCATCTTCATGAGCCCGCTGAACGTCCACGTCAACCGTGCCCCGCTCGCCGGCACGGTCACCTCCGTCGAGCACGTGCCCGGCGGTTTCGTTCCGGCGTTCAACAAGGAGAGCGAGAACAACGAGCGCGTCGTCTGGCACTTCGACACCGAACTCGGTGACATCGAGATGATCCAGATCGCCGGCGCCGTGGCGCGCCGCATCGTTCCGTACGTCCCGCAGGGCACCAAGGTCGAGCAGGGCGAGCGCATCGGCCTCATCCGCTTCGGCTCGCGCGTCGACATCTACCTCCCGGAGGGTGTCGAGGCCGGGGTCGAAGTCGGCCAGGTCACGACCGCGGGGGTGACTCGCATTGACCGTGATTGATCCCGACACACAGGCCGGCTGGGCCGACGCCGACGGGACCGAGCCCGGCTCGGGGACGGCGGACGACGCGGAGGAGATGCCCCTCTCGCTGCGGCTGTCGATAGCGGACACCCTCACTCTCGGTAACGCCACGTGCGGTTTCATGGCGGTGTACTTCACCACCACCGGAATCCTGATCCCGCACCTCGTCGGCAGCGGTGAGAGCGGCATGGCGCGGCACTCCGCCGCGACCGCGGTGATCCTCATGCTGTGCGCAGCAGTCTTCGACCTGTTCGACGGTCTCGTGGCGCGCAAGCTGCGCAGCAGCCCCATGGGGGCGGAGCTGGACAACCTCTCGGACCTGATCAGCTTCGGGCTGGCCCCGGCGTACTTCGTCCTGGTCTACGGGATGGTCGCCGACGACGCCCACCAGAAGGTCTCGGCGGTGGCCGCGATCGTGGTGCTGCTGGCGGTCGTGCTGCGTCTGGCCAGATTCTCGTGCGTGACGATGAAGGACGGCATGTTCCAGGGCATGCCGAGCCCCTTCGGAGCGCTGACGGTCGTGTCGATCGTGCTGCTCGAGCTGCCGTTCATCCCCACGCTGCTCGCGATCATCGGCGCGGCCTGGCTGATGGTGAGCCGGGTCGAGTACCCGAAGCCGCGGGGCAAGCTGGCGGTCGCGATGCTCAGCTGGATCGTGGGAGCGATGGGCCTGCTCGCGGCGTGGGCGTTCGACGCGCCGGGCGGCCAGCTGCTGCTGCAGACCGGCTGTGCGCTGCAGATCGTGCTGGCGGCGACGATCCCGCTGTTCGCGACGGCGCGGCGGGTGAACACCTTCCGGGACAACCGGCGTGAGGCGCGGGCCTCGGCACAGCTTCCGTAGCGGTTCCTCCAAGGGCGTGGCACAGGGCCCGGGGCGCATGCGCCCCGGGCCCTGTGCTGTGTGCTGTGTGCTGTGTGGTGGGCGGTGCGCGGAGACCCGGAGAGACGGGACGACGACGGGCAGTCCGGGGCGCCCCGGACCCGGCGCGGGCGCAAGGGAGGACGCCCGGCACCGACTCGCCACGCGCCCGGAGAGCGAGGTCGGGGAGGGCGAAGGGGCAGGGACGGTGGGCGCGCGGGACGCCGGAGCGGGCGAAGACGCGGGGACGGAGGGCGCGGGACGCCGGGAACGCGCGGTACGACGGCACCTCTCGGCTCCCGTCGAGCCGGGGTCGTCGCGCGGCGCGGGCCCGGGAGCAGTCGGGATCAGCCCCCGCCGGGCAGGGCCAGGCTCGCCCACACCGTCTTGCCCCTGGGTTCGGTGAGTGACCAGGACCAGCTCTCACTCAGCGCACCGATGAGTTCGAGACCGCGGCCGTCGACGTCCGCGGTGTCGGCGTCGCGCTGCCTGGGGGGGTCCGAGCTGGGGTCCGCGAGGGAGCAGACGACGTGTCCCGGATGACGGACGAGCCCCAGCCACAGCGGGTACTCCGGCGGTGTCCCCTGCGGTTCGGCGACGAGCGCGTGCCGGACGGCGTTGGTCACCAGTTCGCTGACGACCAGCGACATGTCCTCCACGAGGGCGGGCAGTTCCCAGCAGTGCAGGGTGTGGGCGACGAACCGCCGGGCCTGGCACGGATTCCGCGGGCCGCCGTCCAGCCCGCAGGCGGCGAACCCACCGAGTGGCGGGAGCCCCTCCAGGACGGCGTCCCGGGGTGTGGCACGAGGGTTCTCGGGCAGCGGTTTCGGGCCGAACTGCTCTGTTGCGCGCCGATCACCGTGCCCGGCCGTCGTGGTGGAGATGGTTGACACGTGAATCGTCACTGGTCATGTCCCCCTGCAGGCCTGGGTGTTCGACGCTGCGGCAGCCGGTGTTGACCGAGTATTGTCGAGCCGGCCCCGGAAATGCAATTGCATCTGGGATTGCACTGACCAGATACGGGGCGAACGAACGTGCGAACAAAGAGGGGTTGTTGGGCATGGAGTTCATGAATGGCATGCCGGCGGGGGAGCTGAGGTCGGTGAGGTGGATCAAGAGCAGCCACAGCAATGCCACCGGCAACTGCGTGGAGCTGGCAGCACTCCCCGACGGACAGGTCGCCGTGCGCAACTCCCGGGATCCGCAGGGGCCGGCCCTCGTCTACACGCGGGACGAGGTGGAGGCCTTCGTCGCAGGGGCGCGCGGCGGTGAATTCGATGACGTGATTGGCTGAAATGAAGCACCTCACCGTCCAGTTCGCCGTGGCTCACACACGGATGTACGGGATAGTGTCGACGTCTTCTCAATAGTCCGCAGGAGCGCACGATGGCTGCAGCAGAACCGAGCCCGTCGTTGTTCGCCGGGCCACTGGGAGCGGTCGAGAGCAACCCGACCGCCCTGAAGGTGATCCTGGGTGGCAAGCTGCGCGAACTGCGCACGGCCGCCGGGCTCGACCCCTCCGCCGTCGACGTCCGCCTCGGCTTCTCCCGTTCCAAGACCAGCCGCATCGAGCTGGGCCGGCACGGCTGCAAGCCGGCCGACGCCGTCGCCCTGCTGGAGCTCTACGGGGTGAGCGGGGAGGAGAGCGTCGCCGAGTTCCTGCGGCTCGTGGAGCAGTCACGGCGCAGCGACTGGTGGCGCAGCTACAGCGACGTGCTGTCGGACTTCTTCGCCCCGCTGGTCGCCCTGGAGGGCGCTGCGGCCACCATCCGCACGTACGAACCCTTCTACGTGCCCGGTTTGTTGCAGACCTCCGCCTACGCCCGCGCGGTCGTCGAGTCCGGGCCCGCGCGGCTCTACGCCCACGACGTGCACCGCCGGGTCGAGCTGCGGCAGGAACGGCAGCGCCAGCTCGACCAGCCGGACGCGCCCCGGCTGTGGGCGGTGATCGACGAGTCCGTGCTGATGCGCACGGTCGGCGGGCCGAAGGTGATGCGCGCGCAGCTCGAGCACCTGATCGCGATGATGCGGGAGCCCAGGATCACCCTGCAGATCGCCCCGCTGGACGTGACGGCCTCGGTCGGGGTCGGCACGGGAGTGACCTATCTGCGCTTCGCGCTCAGCGACCTGAAGGACGCCGTCTACATCGAGCACCTGACCGACAGCACGTTCAGCCAGAAGCCCCAGGTCGTGGAGCAGTACCGGGACATGCTGGACCGGCTCGGCGCCTGCGCGCTCACCCCGAGGAACTCGCTGGCCCTCATCGAGGAGAGGCTGTCCCGGCTGTAGTGCCCGGCACCGGGTTCTCTCCGTCTTCGGCCGGGGGACGGGGACGGGGACACCCCGGTGCCGGGTCCGGCGACCCGGCGAGTCCACGCCCGTGCGTGGCGGGCGGGCCGTCGGATCCGCCCTCCGGCCCGGGGCCGCCCGCGGTGTCCGAGGGGCGTCAGACCAACCGGCCGACGCCGCCCCACTCGATCCATTCGTCGGTCTGCTGCACCCGCGCGAGTTCGGTGTCCGGCCGCCAGGTCGAGACCTCGACCAGACCCGGCTCCAGGATCTGGAGCCCGCTGAAGTACTCCGTCACCTCGTGCTCCTCGCGGACGCGGCCCCAGTGCCCGCCGGTTGCCTCGGCCATGAAGTCCGTGACGAACCTCCGGATCTCCGGACGGTCGCTGACGAGCTGACAGACCACCAGGAAGCTCCCGGGCACGAGACGTTCGGCGACCCGGCGGACGAGACCCGCCGGATCGTCCTCGTCCGGTATGCAGTGCATCACCGACACGAACAGGGCGGCGACCGGCTTGCCGAAGTCGATCAGCCGGGTGGTCTCCGCGTGCCCGAGGATACCGTCGGTGTCCCTCATGTCGGCCTGGATGACCGCGGTGCGGTCGTTCTCCTCCAGCAGGGCCCGGCCATGGGCCAGCACGATCGGGTCGTTGTCGACGTACACCACCCTCGACTCCGGGTCGACGGCCTGGGCCACCTGGTGGACGTTGTTCTGGGTCGGCAGACCGGAGCCGTGGTCGACGAACTGCCGTATGCCGTAGTCCTCGGCGAGGGTACGGACGACGCGCTGCAGGAAGCGGCGGTTGTTGACGGCGAGCACCTTGGTGCTGGGCACCTGCTTCAGCAACTGCTCGCAGGCGTCGCGGTCGGACTGGTAGTTGTCGTCGCCCCCAAGGAAGAAGTCGTACATGCGCGCCACACTGGGCACCTTGGTGTCGATGGCGTCAGGGCTCCACGACTCGTTCTGCATCCAGTCCTCATTCGCGTCCATGGGAAATCGGGTCGGGTAGGACGCACATGCTAGGGAGCGGTGGGGAGTGGGTACAGGTCGGGCGAACAGCCCGGCGCCCCAAGGGCCGTCTTTCGGCCATTCGTCGCGCGCTCCCCGGCATCCGCAGGGCCTTCCCCCCAACCCTCCCTCGCGACCCGCGACCCGCGACGCCGCCGGAACGCCTGCCGAACCCGGAACCCCCGCTCCCGCCCCAGGACCGCCCGGCGATCCCCCGCGCGGTTCCGTAGGCCCGCGAGACCTCCTGTCCGCGCCGCTGGGGAGCCCCCCGGGGGACGTCCGGGGGGGCTCAGGCCCGGGAGCGCGGACCCGCCGTCAGGAGGCGGTCAGGAGAGGAAGTCCCTCGCGACCGACTCCGCGACCCGCTCCAGCAGCGGACCGGCCTGGGCCATGCAGGCCGCAGGATCGGGCTCCAGCTCCAGGAGTGCGTAGGCACGTCGGATGCCCGCGCCGGCGAGCGCGTCCCGTTCGAGGGCGAGCCGGCCGCAGACCGCGACGACGTCGATGCCCTTCGCGCGGGCTGCCGCGGCGACACCGGCCGGGGCCTTGCCGTGCAGGGTCTGCTCGTCGAGGGAGCCCTCGCCGGTGACGACCAGGGTCGCCCGGGACAGCGCGTCGGCGAATCCGAGGATGTCGAGCATCACCTCGATACCCGGCCGGAAGCCCGCCCCCAGGGCGACCAGCGCGCCGTACCCGATGCCGCCGGCCGCGCCGGCGCCGGGCCGTTCGGCCTGCCCGGGACCCAGGAGCGACGCGTAGTGGGCGAGCGCCGCGTCCAGGACGGCGACGTCCTCCGGCGACGCGCCCTTCTGCGGGCCGAAGACGGCGGGCGCCCCCTTGGGCCCGGTCAGCGGGTTGTCGACATCGCTGGCGAGCACCAGTTCCACGTCCTCGAAGCGGGCGTCCAGCCCGGACAGATCCGCGGTCGCCACGTCGATCAGCGCACCCCCGCCGGGGCCGACGGGCTCGCCGTCCGCGTCCAGGAAGCGCGCACCGAGCGCGGCCAGCATCCCCGCACCGCCGTCGGTGGTGGCGCTGCCACCGACGCCGAAGACGATCGTCCGCGCACCCGCGTCGAGGGCGGCGCGCAGCAGCTCGCCGGAGCCGTACGTGGTCGCCGTGAGCGGCGCGAAGACACCGTCGGGGAGGTGCTGGAGTCCGGACGCCTCGGCCATCTCCACCACAGCGGTGGTGCCGCGCAGGGCGTACGCCGCCGTCACGGGCCGGCCGAGCGGGCCGGTCACCTCGACCTGGCGGCGTTCGAACCCGGCCGCCACGGCCGCGGCCACCGTGCCGTCGCCGCCGTCGGCGACCGGCAGGGTCTCCACCGCGAGGTCCGGGACGACGCGCCGGAGTCCGGCGGTCACCCGCTCCGCGACCTGCACGGCCGTGAGCGAGCCCTTGAACTTGTCCGCCGCCACGAGCACCCGCGCGGCAGTAACTGCTCCGTCCGCCACCATCAATCCCTTGCTTTCGAACAGGCAGTCGCGCCGACCCGACCCTATCCGCAGCCGCCCCTTTTTGAAAGCGGACCGAATCCGGCCCATATGGCCCCCGGCCTGCGACGCAGCGGGAGCAGGGTGATGCCTGGAGCTCCCGGGAACCCCTGGAACCCCCCTGAGCCCCGGGAGCACCGGGCGTCGGCGATGAGGGCAGGACCTGCCTCGGGGAGCCGCCGCAGCCGGCCTCGGCGCGGCCGAGCAGCGGTGCACCGGGCCGGGAGGAGCCCCCGTGCTCGTGCGGCCGGCTGCGGCCACTTCGTCGAAGGGTGCCGGGCCGGTTCGCCCCCTGCGCCCTTCGGGACCGGTGCCGCCCGACGCCCTCCGGACGGGCCTCCCCGGTTGCCGGGCCGCGACGCGGTACACCCGAGTCATGACGCATCCAGCCACGCCCCAGTGCCCGACGACCGCCGACCGGATCCTCGGGGGCTGGCTGGGCCGCATCGCGGGGAACATGCTCGGCAAGCCCGTCGAGCGCGGCGACTACTGGACGCGTGACCGGATCGACCGCTATCTGCGGGCCACCGGCGCGCTGCCGCTCACGGACTACCTCCCCGAACCGCCTCCCGGCACGGCCGCCGACTTCGAGCTGCGCCCCGAGTGGCCCGCGTGCGTCCGCGGCCGGATCCACGGCAGCTGCCGGGACGACGACGTGGACTACGCGATCCTCGGCCTGCATCTGCTGGAGACCCACGGTTTCTCGTTCACGACCGAGCAGGTCGGCGAACTGTGGCTGCTGCGCCTGCCGTTCCTGCAGACCTTCACGGCCGAGCGGGCCGCGTACCGCAATCTCACCGCCGGGCTGAAGCCGCCGCTGACGGCCACGTACGACAACCCGTACCAGGAGTGGATCGGCGCGCTGATCCGCGCCGACGTCTTCGGCTGGACGAGCCCCGGCGACCCGGTGCGGGCCGCGTCGCTCGCCCGCCGGGACGCGGTGCTGTCCCACACGGGCAACGGGGTGTACGGGGCGATGTGGGCGGCCGCGCTGATCGCCGCGGCGTTCACGGCCGCCGATGCCCGGGAGGCGATCGAGTCGGCCCTCACCAGGATCCCGGCGAGCAGCAGGTTCGCCCGTGCCGTCCGCCGTACGACGGCACTGTACGACGCCGGCGTGCCCTGGTCGGCGGCGCTCGACGAACTCGGCAGGGAGACCGGCCGCCTCGGCTGGATCCACGCCGTCCCGAACGCCGGTGTCATCACGGCCGGACTGCTGTACGGCGAGGGGGACTTCACCTCCACCGTCGCACTGACCGTGCGCGGCGGGCTGGACACCGACTCCAACGGGGCGACGGCGGGATCGGTGGCCGGGGTGCTGTGCGGCGCCGCCGGCATTCCGCCGCAGTGGACCCGGCCGCTCGAGGACCGCGTGCGCAGCGCCGTGTTCGGCTTCGACGGCACACGAATCGGTGAACTGGCGGACCGAACCGCTCGTTTGGCCGCAGCCTGACCGGAAAATACCTCCCCGCGTCCGCGCCGACCGGGAGAATGGCCGCGTGCCCGAGTACATGGATGTTGCACTGACTGATGGTTCGCAGGTGCGGATGGAGCTGTCCGGGGCCGGTGAGGCACTGGCCGTGCCCCCGGGGCCCGCCGGATCCGGTGATCTCCCGGAGGGTTTCGGCACCGTGGTTCCCGTGGCCCGCGGCGGCGGGGAGGGACGGGCGGCGGCCCGTGCGGCCGAGGCGCTGCGGACGGCGCTGCGCCCCATGGGCCCGCTGCTGGACGAGATCCACTCCGCGGTGGCGGGGGCCGGCAACCCACCGTCCGAGATCACGGTCGCGTTCGGGGTGGAAATCGGCCAGGACCTCAAGCTGGGCATCGTCGGGGCGAACGGCAAGGCCACCATGACCGTGTCGGCCACCTGGCAGCCCGGGGAGCGGCAGAACTGATCCATGGGCTGGTTCACACGGCCGACCGCCCCGGCCACCCGCCTCTCGGTGCTGTACGCCGACGGGCGCACGGCTGCGGGCGGAGCCGCACTGCTGTCCCCGCACCGGGTGCTGACCTGCGCGCATGTGGTGAACGACGCGCTCGGGCGGGACCCCTATGAGAGCGGGCCGCCCGAGGCGGCCGAACTGACCGTCGCCCTGCACGGCCCGGGGGACCGCGGCCCCCAGCACCGGGCGGCCAGGGTCTCGGTGTGGGTGCCGCCGCGGCCGGCCGCGTCCACGACGGTGTGGCGGGGAGACCTGGCGGTCCTCGAACTGGCCGAGCCCGCCCCGCCCGGGCCGCGTCCGGTGGTCTGGCGCGACATGGCCGAGGGCCAGGAGCTGCGGGCCTGGCACGGCGGCGGGGCCGCCATCACCTTCGCGGACACCCGGGTCAAGCTGCAGGAGGACGCCGTCGGCTATCTCGACGGCGAATTGTCCGGCGGGGCCATCGGCCCCGGGTTCAGCGGCGGTCCGCTGTGGTCGTTGTCCGACGAGACCGTGGTCGGACTGGTCGTGGCGCACGTACTGCCGGAGCGCGGGCGTCCGCTGGGCGCCCAGGACACGGTGCGCCGCAGCTGGGCGGTGCCGTGGCGGACGGTGCGGGAGGAGTTGCGACGGGCGGGCGCGGCGGAGGTGCTGGAGGACTGCGCGGTGCACCGCCGGACGGGTCGTGACGACCCCGCGCCGGGCGCGCTGGCCGCCGAACTGTGGCGGCTCCTGGGCGATCCGGCACGCCGGGCCCAGCATGCGCGGGCGCTCGCGGCGGAACTGGGGTACGAGCCCCCGGCCGGGGACTCCGCCCCGTCCGTGGAGGAGCTGGCGGCAGTACTGGCGACCGAGGAGCGGGCGCTGGCGACACTCAGCGAGTCGCTCGCTGCGGCGGCCTCGCCGGGGACGGGCCGCGACAGCCTGGACCGGCTGCTGATCGCCGGCCAGCTGGCCGGGGCACGGCTGCTGTCGGTGGACGAACACCGTCTCCTCGTGGCCGAGTTGACGGAACTGGTGGCCGCCGACGCGACGCTGCTGCCGCGCGCCGCACGGGAGGCCCTGCGCTACACACCGCTGCCCGCGCCGCTTGCCGCGCCGCGGCTGTCCGCGGACGGCATCGACCCGGTCGTGGCCGAACTCGAGGCCTACCGCGACGGGGGCACCCTCCCGGACGGCACCACGCCGGTCCCCGCCCTGCTGAAGCTGGTCGAGTACGCGGCGGCCGGTGCGTCCCCCAGGTCCTCCCGGGCGCTGACCGCGTGGTCCGACCGGGTCGCCGGGCGACTCGGCGTGCACCGGGCCGCGCTGTCGCAGCGCCGGGGCGACGCCGCAGCCTGGGCCGCGCACCGCCCCTCCCCCGTCGTACGTCTCGTCGCGGAACTCAGCGGTGCGCCGGCCGACGACGAGGGACGGTTCCGGTGCGACGTGTGGGAGGTGCGCGGCGACGGCACGGCCGCCCGGCTCGTCGCGGCGGACCGGCCCCGGAGCCCCGCGGAGATCGGCCGGCTGATCCGCGAGTCCGCGGAACGCGCGGCGGACGGCGGCCCTCCCGTGGAGCAGATCGACGTCGTCGTCGGCCGGGACGGCCTCGAACTCGACGTGGACGAGTGGGACGCGGGCAGCCCGTTCGACTTCCTGCGAGGGGTGCCGCTGGGAGTGACCTACCGGGTCGCCATGCGGTGCCCCGAGGTGAGCGCCCGCGCCCCGCGGCGCGAGGCCGAACTGCGGCGGCGCTGGGAGAGCGGGTGTGCCGGTCCGCTGGTAGTGGACGAGCGGACCTCCTCTCCCGAACGGGTGTACGCGCTGCTCGCCAGCACCCACCGGGACACCGCCCAGGTCGTGGTGCACGGCCCGCCCGGGGACCGCGAGCGACTGGTCCAGCTGTGCCTGGCCGTTGGCGTGCCCGTGGTGCTGTGGGACCGGCAGGCGGAGGGGCACGAGCACGCCCACCGCCTCGACGCGGTCACGCCCGCCGGCCCGCTGCACCAGCTCCCCGAACGCGTACGGCACTTCCGGGCGGAGCGTTACGGCGCCCCGTCCCCCGGCGGCGCACGTCCTTCGCTGGTGTGGGAGGACACCGAACTCCCGCTGCCCGGCGGGCTCGAACTGCTGGACCCCGCGGAAGGAGCGGACATCCGATGACAGGGCGTCACGGTGAGGTGGGGGACGGCTGGCGGCTGTTCCGGGGCGACGGCCGGGACCGGGAGGTGGCGTTCCCCGAGCCTCCGCCGTGGCGGCGCTTCGACGGCGCGGCCGGGGACCCGCGGGACACCGGCGCGCCGCGCCCGCTGCCGTACCTGATCGGCGACGCCGAGGCCGACGTCGTCAACGCCGCGCTGCATCTGCGCCGGCCGCTGCTGGTGACGGGCCGCCCCGGAACCGGCAAGTCGTCACTCGCGTACGCCGTCGCCCACGAGCTGAGGCTCGGCCGGGTGCTGAGCTGGCACGTCAACAGCCGGGCCACGCTCCAGGACGCCCTCTACCGCTACGACGCGATCGGCCGGCTGCGCGAGACCAGTCTGCGCCGCGACCGCGGTGAGGGCGCCGGTGAGCCGGACATCGGCTCCTACGTGCGCCTCGGGCCGCTGGGCACGGCGCTCGTTCCCGGCCCCCGGCCCCGGGTGCTGCTCGTCGACGAGCTCGACAAGGGCGACGTGGATCTGCCGAACGATCTGCTCGGCGTCTTCGAGGAGGGAGAGTTCGAGATTCCGGAACTCGCGCGGCTGCCCGAGGAGCAGGCCGCCGTCGAGGTGCTGACCGCCGATCCCCGGACACGGACCGAGGTGGTGCGTGGCCGGGTGCGCTGCTCCGAGTTCCCCGTCGTCGTCATCACCAGCAACGGCGAGCGGGACTTCCCGCCCGCGTTCCTGCGCCGCTGCGTCCGGCTGGACCTGCCCGAACCGGACGAGGAGCGGCTGGTGGAGATCGTCCGCGCCCATCTGGGCGACGCGGCCGCGCCGGACGGCGCGGACGAGCTGCTGCACGCGTTCCTGGCGCGGCGGGGGCGCGGAGAGCTGGCAACCGACCAGCTGCTGAACGCGGTGTTCCTGCGCAGGGGCGGGGTCGACCTGGATGCCGACGGGCTGCTGGACGCCGTACTGCACCGGCTCGGCGGGACGGTGTAGCCGGGTGTGGCGGGAGCTGCGGCGGGTCTTCGGGGACGGCGGGATCGAGCTGGCCCACGAGGAGCTGCTGGACGCGTTGTGGCTGGCGAAGCGGCTGCCTCCCGGCGCGTCGTCGACGCTCGGCGCCGCCGCGGCCTGCTCCGCGCCGCAGCCGCCGGTGACTCCCCCCGACGACAGCGGGAACGGGGTGCCCGGCGGGGCCGCGCACTCCCGCGGGACGTCGCCCGCCGGACCGCCGGAGGCCGGGCCGGCCGTCTCCCCCGGCGCGGGAGGCGGCCCCCGTCCCGGCCGCCCGGCGGGCCCGCCCCCGGGCACCGGCCTGCACGGGGCGCCGGACGCCCGGAACACCCGCCCGGGCGGCCCGGCCCCCTCCACACCGGTGGCACCGCGTCCCGCCGTGCCGGTGCGTGCCCCGGAGGCCCGGGCGCTGGCCTCCGCGGAGCTGCGTCTGGGCCGGGCGCTCCGGCCCCTGAAGCAGCTGCGCCCGGACGGACGGGCCCATGAGCTGGACGAGCCGGCCACGGTGGCCGCAATGGCCGAGACCGGGCTGCCGGACGTGGTGCTGCGTCCCGCCCGGACCCGCTGGCTCGACCTGGCCCTGGTCGTCGACGACGGGGTGTCGATGCTGCTGTGGCAGCGTCTCGCGGCCGAGACCCGGCGGCTGCTTGAGCGGAGCGGCGCGTTCCGCGACGTCCGGGTGTACTCGCTCGACAGCAGGAGCCCCGGCGCCCCGGCGCTGGGCCACCGTCCCTTCGCCGAGGACCCCGCGCCGTTCCCGCTCACCGCGGTCGCGGACCCCTGCGGGCACACCCTGCTCCTCGTCGTCAGCGACGGTGTGGGGCCGGCCTGGCGGGACGGCCGGATGCACCGCGCGCTGGAACGGGCGGCCGCGCTCGGCCCGACGGCCGTACTCCACGCCCTGCCGCATCGGCTCTGGGACGGCTCGGGAATCCGCGCCGAACCATGGCGGGTGACCACCCTGCGGCGCGGCGCGGCGAACCGCACATGGAGGGTCACCGACCCGGTGCTGCCGCCCGAACTCGCCCCGTACACCGGGGTTCCCGTGCCGGTGCTGGCTCCGGATCCCGATTCGGTGGGGGCCTGGGCGCGGCTCGTCGGCTCTTCCGGGACCTCGGTGGTGCTTCCGCTGCTGGCACCGCGCGCCCCGGCTCGTGCCTACGCCGCGACGCGCACGGGCGGCGGCGACGGTTTGCTGAGGTTCCGGAACGCATCGTCCCCCCAGGCGTACCGGCTGGCGGCGCATCTTGCGGCGGTGGCACCGGTGTCGGTTCCGGTGATGCGGCTGGTCCAGGACGCGCTGGGGCCCGACGTCGACACGGGCCATCTGGCGGAGGTCTTCCTCGGCGGGCTGATGCGCGGGGCCGACGGGCCGGAGCGGGATCTGCTGCCGCAGCACCGCGGGTTCGACTTCGCCGAGGACACCCGGCGCATCCTGCTGGACACGGTCCCGCCCTCGGAACTGGTGCGCACCACCCACGCCGTCACCCTGCGCATGGCCGAACTCGTCGACGGGACCGCCGGATTCCCGGCATGGCTGCCGCATCCCTCGGGCCGGGACACGGTGGCCGGGAGCGCGCTGCCGTTCGGCTGGGTGGACGCGAGACTGCTGCGACGGCTGGGCATGCCGGCGCCGTCCGGCACGGTGTCGGCCGACACGGAGCCCGCCGGCACGGAGCCGGTCCGCGGGGATCCGGCCCGCACGGAGCCCGCCGGCACGGAGCCGGTTCTCGCGGACGCGGTCCGCAGGGATCCCGCCCCTCCCACCGCGGACCCGCCGGAGGCCCGGGAGGCGAACGGTGCAAGCGCCGGGACTCCGGCGCACGGGGGACGGGCTCCACAAGCGGGGCCGGCGGCACGGGCGGAGGCGACGCCCCGGGCGCCGGGAGCGCCGAGTGCCGCGAAGGCGCCGTCCTCCCCCATGCCGCCGTTCGTGGACCGGCCCGGTAGTGCCTGGGTGTCGCGACACCCCGCGGAGGAACCGCGTACCGCCGGCCCGTACCGGCTCGTCGCCCGCAGACTCGGCGGTTGGCCCCGGATCGGCGTCTTCCTCGGCACGGCGGGCAACCACGCCTCGCACGTCCTGCTCCGGGTCCCCGAGTCGCTGGACCGGGACACGGCCGTCGGCCTGCTGACCACCGAGGCCGAGGCGCTGATCCGGCTCGGCGCCGCGCACGCCCCGCGGCTGCTCGGGGTGAGCACCCGCAGCGGGACGGGCTGGTTGGCCGGCGAGTGCCTGACGGACCCGGTGACCGGCGAGCCCGCCGACTCCCTGCGCACCCTCCGCGCCCGTGACGGCGCCCTCTCCCCCGGACGGTTCCTCTCCGTGGGACGGCAGTTCGCCGCGGCCATGGCGAAGGCCCACCGCGAGGACCTGGTGCACGGCACGCTGCTGCCCGGCTCGGTCCTGATCGCGGGCGACGACGTCCGCGTCACGGGCTGGATGACCGCGTCGGTGGACGGCACGCACAGCCCGCACCGGCGGATGTTCGTCCAGCCGGTCGAGTACGAGGCACCCGAGCTCACCGGCTCCCCGGAAGGGCCCACCAGGGCCTCGGACATGTACGCGGTCGGATCGCTCCTCCTCGCGGCCGCGACCGGTCAGTGGGGAACGTCCTTCTCCAGCGCGGCCGTTCCGCCCGTTCCGGGAGTGCCCGCGGAGGTGTCCGCGCTGCTCGCCGACTGCGTCGCCCAGGACCCCTCGGCCCGCCCCTCTGCGGACGAGCTGCTGTGGGCGTTCGCCCCGGAGAGCCGCCCCGAGCTCCCCGCGCTCCCCGCCGTCCCGCTCGGCCGGGACGACGCGGGGCGGCCGGTCCAGCTCGACGTCAACGGTCCGGAGCACGGCGGCCTCGGACCGCACGGCCTGGTGCGGGGCGGGGCGGACGCCGAGCGCCGGGACCTGCTCACCGGCATCGTGCAGGGGCTCGCCGAGTCCTGCGCGCCGGAGACCCTCACAGTCGTCTGCGCGGGCCGCGACGGAGCCCTGCCCGGCTCGCGTCTCGCGGCGCTGCCGCACGTGGTGTGGTGCGACACCGTCGGCGGCCGCCCCGAGCGGCTGCGCGAGCTGACAGGGCTGCTGCTCGAGGAGCGCCGGCGACGAGGGACGGCGTCCAGGTCGGCGGGCCTGCCCCGGCTGCTCGTCGTCCTCGACGACTTCGACCGGATCGCCGGCGCCGAGGAGTCGTTCTTCGCCCTGGCCGACGAGGTCAGGGTCCTCAGCGGCTGCCCGGGCGTCCACGTCCTCGTGGCACAGCACACCGGGCGGAGCCCGCTCGTGGACCTGCTCGCCCCCTCGTACACGGTCGAACTCGCCGCGCCCCGTGCCCGGCTCCACAACGGCGCGGGCCCGCCCGTGCCCTTCACCCCGGTGCGCGCCGGCGGCGGGCCCTCCCGCGAGTGGGACCACGGCGAGCGGCACGACCACGGGGTGGCGCTGCTGCGGGAGGGGCGCGCCGAACTCGCCCTGCGGATGCTCGGTGACGCCCTCAGGGCACGGGAGGGGGCCCTGGGCGCCGGGCACGAGGCCACCCTGGACTCCCGCCACGAGCACGCCTCCGCCCTGCTGGCACTCGGCAGGAACGCGGAGGCCCTCGACGAGTACCGGCACGTCGCCCGCGTCCGGGCCGGCGTGCTCGGCCCCGACCACAGGGGCACGCTGGACGCCCGTCAGCAGGCGGCCGGCGCGCTGGGGCTGCTGGGCCGCCACAGCGAGGCACTGACGCTGTACCTCGAAGTGCTCTCCAGGCGCGAGCGGGTGCAGGGCCCGACACACGAGGACACGATGCGGTGCCGGCACTGCGTCGCCGCCACGCTGGGGTCGCTGGGCCGGCTCACCGAGGCGTACAAGGTGGCGCGCGAGACCCACCGCGCCCTCACCGGGGAACTGGGCGAACTGCACGCCGACACCCTCGTCACCCTGCGCGAACTGGCCCACACGGCCGCCCGGTTGGAGCGGTGGGAGGAGGCCGCGGAGCTGTACGGGACGCTGGCGGCGGGCTGGACCCGCACCTTGGGCGCCGGCCATGCCGACACCGTGGCGGCCGTACGCGACAGCGCGTCGGCGCGGCAGCGGGCGCGTGGTGGGAGGACCCCGCCCGAGCCGCCGGGGAGCCGTTCCTAGGCCGTCCAGGAAACGGGTCACCGGGAGCGTGTCCCGCGTGACCTCCCCCTCCCCGGGCACGTTGCCCGGGGCCGTCCGTGCCCGAGGCCCCGCACGCCGCCCGCTCGTGCACGGACACCGCCGTTCGCCCGTGGCGGCCGGATCCCCCTCGCCGCCGTTCGCCGGCCACGCGTGTCGTGATCCGGGTCCCGCGGAGTCACGATCACCGGCTACCGCGCGCCGACTACGCTCCCGGGAGTGACCACCGACGCGTACGCCGCCTACATCGCCGCCCTGCCCCGCGTGCTCTCCGGGGCCGCGACCCTCTTCCGGGACGCCTGGGGACGGGCCCTGCTCGTGGAACCCAACTACCGCGCAGGATGGGCGCTTCCGGGCGGGACGATCGAGTCCGACGCCGGGGAGACGCCCCGGGAGGCCGCACGGCGGGAGACGCTGGAGGAGATCGGCCTGGACGTCGAGCCGGGCCGGCTGCTCGCCGTCGACTGGGTCCGGGGGCCGGGGCGCCCGCCGATCGTCGCCTACGTCTACGACGGCGGGGTGCTCGACGACGAGCGGTTCTCGGCGATCAGGCTCCAGGAGGAGGAGCTGGTGTCGTGGAAGCTCGTGCCGCGGGAGGACATCACCCTCTATCTGCTCGGCTCGCTCGGCCTGCGGGTGCTCGCCGCGCTGGACGCCCTGGCGGCGGACACGGCTCCGGTCGAACTGGTCGACGGCCGCCCGGCGTCCTGACCTGCGGCGGGACGGGCAGCCGGGACCCCGGCGCGAAACGGCTGGGGGCGCGGCGATCCGGTGGGTTGCGGAGCGAATTCCGCTCGCCCGCGGCGCGGTCCGCTGCGTACGCTCGCGGCATGGTCATGGTCGCGATTCTCAGCGGAGCCGGTGTCTCCACGGACTCCGGCATCCCCGACTACCGCGGGCCCAACGGGCTGTGGCGGCGCGATCCGGAGGCCGAGAAGCTGGTCACCTACGAGCACTACATGTCCGATCCGGACATTCGCCGGCGCTCGTGGCGCATGCGTCTCGACGGCCCCGTCCTGCACGCCGAGCCGAACGCCGCGCATCTGGCGATCGCCGAGTTCGAGCGCAGCGGGCACGCGCTCCGGGTGATCACGCAGAACGTGGACGGACTGCACCAGATGGCGGGGGTGCCGGACCGCAAGGTGCTCGAACTGCACGGCACCGCACGGACGGTGGTGTGCAGCGGCTGCCACGCCCGCTCGGCCATGGAGGACGCGCTGGAGCGGGTGAGGGCCGGCGAGGCCGATCCGGCCTGCGCCTCCTGCGGGGGGATCCTGAAGTCGGCGACGGTCATGTTCGGCCAGCGTCTCGATCCGGTGGTGCTCGGGGAGGCGATGGGCATCGCCAAGGCCTGCGAGGTCTTCATCGCGGTGGGTTCCAGCCTCCAGGTGCAGCCCGCGGCCTCCCTGGCCGGGATCGCGGCTGAGCACGGGGCCCGCCTGATCATCGTGAACGCGGAGCCGACGCCGTACGACGAACTCGCCGACGAGGTCGTACGCGAGCCGATCGGCTCGGCGCTGCCGGAGCTGCTGCGGCGCCTGCGCCGAGGGGCGGCGCAGGGTGATCGGCCTCCCGGCCGGGGCTGACGGGCCGCCCGGGCCGGGCCTGCTGTGGGCCGGGCCCGGGGCCGGACGGTCCGCCGGGAAGGTCCGCCGGGACGGGCGGCACGACCGCCGGGCGTGCGTCAGAACAGCCCGTCGCCGGGCACCCCCCGCTCGAAGGCCAGCAGCCGCTGCTTGCGGTCCAGCCCGCCGCCGTACCCCGTCAGACCGCCGGAGGCACCGATCACCCGGTGGCAGGGGACGATGATCCCGATCGGGTTCTTCCCGTTGGCGAGACCGACGGCGCGGGAGGCACCTGGGTTGCCGAGTGCCCCGGCGAGCTCGCCGTAGCTGCGTGTCTCGCCGTACGGGATCAGCAGCAGCTGTTCCCAGACGGTGCGCTGGAAGGGTGTGCCCGCGAGGTGCAACGGCAGGTCGAAGTCCTTCAGCTCACCGGCGAAATAGGCGTCGAGCTGCCTGACCACCTCGCGGAAGGGCCGGGGATCGGGCTCCCCGAAGGTTTCCTCGCCGGGGCGGTGACGCTGCTCGGTCATGTACAGCCCACTGAGGACGGAGTCGGTGGCGACGAGGGTGAGCGGGCCGTACGGGCTGTCGGTGACGGTGTGGGTGCGGCTCATGGGACCTTCTCTGCTTCCTCAGACGGGGAGACGGTTGATCGGGTGGTCGCCGGTGGCCCAGAGGTACTGGACGGCGTAGGCGCGCCAGGGCCGCCAGGCGGCGGCGCGGCGGGTGAGCGCGGCGGGCGTCGGGGGCAGCCCGAGCGCCGCTGCCGCGTGGCGGACGCCGAGGTCGGTGACCGGGAACGCGTCCGGGTCGCCGAGCGCCCGCATCGCGATGGCTTCCACGGTCCAGGGACCGAAGCCGGGCAGCGCGGAGAGCCGCGCCCGGGCCTCGTCCCAGTCGCTGTCGGGGCCGAGGCGCAGCGTGCCGTCGGCGAGGGCGCCGAACAGGGTGGTGAGGGTGGTGCGCCGGCTGCGCGGGAACGCGAGTGTGTCCGGGTCGACGCCGGCCAGGGCCTCGGGAGCGGGGAAGAGGTGGGTGAGGCCGCCCTCGGGGTCCTGTACCGGGGTGCCGTGGGCCCTGACCAGCCGGGCGGCGTGGGTGCGGGCGGCCGCGGTGGAGACCTGCTGGCCGAGGACGGCCCGCACCGCGAACTCGGCGGCGTCGACGGTGCGCGGCACTCGCCGCCCCGGCGCCTTGTCCACGAGCGGCGCGAGCAGCGGGTCGGTGCGGAGCTGGTCGTCCACGGCGACGGGATCGGCGTCGAGGTCGAGCATCCGGCGGCAGACGCTGATGGCGAAGGTCAGGTCGCGGTGGTCGGTGAGGGACAGCCGGCACTCGATGTGGTCCGGGCGTGGGGACAGGGAGACGATGCCGTGGCCGTTCGGGAGCGTGAGCGTGCGGCGGTAGGCGCCGTCGCGCCACTCCTCCACGCCCGGGACGGCGGTCGCGGCCAGATGCCCGAAGAGGTTGTCGGGGTTGAGGGGCGTGCGGAACGGAAGCCGGAGCGTGAGCACACCGGGCGGGGCCGGGACCGGCGCCCCGCCGCGGCGGGTCGTGGCGCGGGTCCGCAGCTCGCCCGGGGCGAGCGCGAACACCTCGCGGACGGTGTCGTTGAAGGTCCTGATCGACGAGAAGCCGGCGGCGAAGGCCACCTCGGCCATCGGCAGCGAGGTCGTCTCCACGAGGATCCGCGCGGTCTGTGCTCGCTGGGCCCGGGCCAGCGCCAGCGGACCGGCGCCGACCTCCGCGAGCAGCTGCCGCTCGACCTGCCGGGTCGAGTACCCGAGCCGGGCCGCGAGGCCGGTCACGCCCTCCCGGTCGACGACCCCGTCCTGGATCAGGCGCATCGCACGGGCGACGGCGTCGGCGCGGGCGTTCCACTCCGGCGATCCGGGACTGGTGTCCGGCCGGCACCGCTTGCAGGCCCGGAACCCGGCCTGCTGGCAGGCGGCCGCGCTGGGGTGGAAGGTCATGTTCTCCGCCTTGGGCGGCACGGCGGGGCAACTCGGCCGGCAGTAGATCCGGGTCGTCAGCACGGCGGTGAAGAACCACCCGTCGAACCGCGAGTCCCGGGACCGCACGGCCCGTACGCAGCGCTCGGTGTCGGTGTGCATGGACGTGTGCACGTCGGAAGGCATGGATCCAGCATCGTCCATGGTGAGGGGCGACGCTGGCGAAAAAACGACATCACTGGGGAGAGGGCCGGGAGGGCCCTCGACGCCGGGGCGGGGACCGGGTCCACGGTCCCGTCGGCCGCGAGCCGCCGTCGGCGGCTCGCCGGGCAGCAGTCCGGGCCCCGAGGGTGCGTTGCGCCTCCCTACGACGCCGGGGGCGGCGAACCGGCGCAGCGGAGTCGGTCCGCGGTGACGGGCGCGCCTTCGGCCGCGTTGCGGTCGTAGGTGACCGTCCTGACGACGACGGGCCCGGAGCCGACGGCGACGTCGAAGATCCCGTCGGGACGGGCGGCCTCCCGGAGGCGGGCCCCGGGAAGGGCGGCGGCGAGGGTGTCGGCGTCGGCCTCCCGCCCGGCCGGGAAGGTGATGACCGGCGGTCCCGCGGGCCGCTCGGCGGGAGCGGACGCCGAGGTGTCCGTCACCACGAACCTGCTGCGCCGCAGGGCCGTGGCGGTCTCCGCGTCGTCGACGCGCACCTTGATCCGGGCGGGGTCGGTCTCGGCGCGGGTCTCGGGGACGGGCATGATGCGGGGGTCCCCGGTGATCGGGCGGTCGGCGCGCAGGGCCTCCCACAGCGCCCGGGAGCGCGACTCGTGCCAGAGGAGCGTGGAACCCACACCGGGCACCCGGTGGTCGAAGTGCGCGATCGGCACGGTGGCGAACTCCATGCGGTCCGCGGGCAGCCGCCCCAGCGCCCAGCCGATGCCGATGAGGTCGTTCATGCCCGTACCGGCGTCGGTGCGCACCGACCTGAGCAGCCGGCGTGCCGTGTCCGCAGCCTCGACGGGGTCGGCCAGCGCCCCGCGGACGGTCAGCCCGTCGAGCAGGTCGGCGAGCATGCGCTGCTGGCGGCGGACCCGGCCGAGGTCCCCCGGAGGGTCGAGGTGCCGTGCCCGGGCGTAGCCGAGTGCCCTGTTCCCGTCGAGATGGTGTGTGCCCGCGGTGATGTCGAGACCGGATTTCTCGTCCTTGAGCGGCTTGTCCGTGCACACGGTGGCGCCGCCGAGGTCGTTGACGGCCTGTTCGAATCCGGTGAAGCCCGTCTCCAGGTAGTGGTCCACGCTGAGTCCCGTCACCTTCTCGACGGTGCGCACCGCCAGCGGACCGCGGCCGATCTTGAAGGCCCCGTTGATCTTCCCGCGCGGGGCCGCCCCGGTGGTGCCCTCGGGAGCGGCGTACTCGACGTAGCTGTCCCGGGGGACGGAGACGACGCTCGCCCGACGTCGGTCCTCGGAGAGGTGAACGAGCATCATCACGTCGGTGCAGTCGCATCCTTCGCCGCCGACGTGCAGGCGTCGCTTCTCGCCGGCCGACAGCCCGGTGCGGCTGTCGATGCCGACGATCAGGATGTTGGTGCCACGGCCGGTGTCCCGCGCGGCGGGACCGTCCGCGGCGGGGGCGGTCTGCGCGCCGAGCCACGGCCAGGAGGCCAGTCCGGCCAGCACGGTGAGTCCTGCGGTCAGACGGCGCATCGGACACCCCCGGGAGGATCGTCGTTCGATACGCGCGACGTTAACCGGACGATCGGCGCGGTCGGCGTCAGGCGGCGGGGGCGCGCCGTCCCGGCGGGCGGCGGTCACCCGCGTTGGCCAACGGCCGGAGCAAGGCCCTGGCTGCCGGGACGAGGCTCCGGCGGCCGGGGCGAGGTCGGGGCCGGGCGGCGGTGCACGCCCGGGGCCGGCGCGGGGGGGTGCCCTGCGGCGGTGCACGCCCGCGGCGTGCCGCGCCGTGCCGCGTCTCCCCGGACGGGATGGCACCGTTCGGGCGTGCCGCGCCGGACGCGGGAGACGTACCGCGCCGGTGCGGGGTCAGCCCGTGTGCGCCGCGAACGCCTCGTACGCCGGTTCGTCGAACAGGACGAAGAGGACCTCCTCCACCGAGGTCGTCCTCGTGCTCCGCACCGTCTCGGTCGCGATCCGGGCGCCGTCGTCCATGGGCCAGCCGTAGATGCCGGTGGAGATGGCGGGGAAGGCGACCGTACGGGCACCGAGTTCGTCCGCGACGCGGAGGGATTCGCGGTAGCAGGAGGCCAGTTGCCCGGAGCGGTCCTCGGAGCGGCTGTGGACCGGGCCGACGGTGTGGACCACCCAGCGGGCCGGGAGCCGCCCGGCGGTGGTCGCGACCGCCCGGCCGGTCGGCAGGCCCTTGCCGTAGTGGGACGCCCGCAGTCTCCGGCACTCCTCCAGGATCTCCGGCCCGCCGCGCCGGTGGATCGCCCCGTCGACTCCTCCGCCGCCGAGAAGGGAGGAGTTCGCGGCGTTGACGACGGCGTCGACGTCCTGCTCGGTGATGTCACCGCGGACGAGTCTGATCGTGGGGTGACCGGTCATGACCCCATGATGCCGCCGTCCGCCACGTCCCGTCGATCGACGACGGCGGTGTCGGCCGGGACCGGCTCAGCGGTCGCCGCCGCGCAGATGCCGCCACACCTCCTTGGCGGCGTTGTGACCGGACATTCCGTGGACGCCCGGGCCGGGCGGGGTGGCGGACGAGCACAGGAAGACCGCGGGGTGCGGTGTGCGGTACGGGAACAGCGTCGGCTTCGGGCGCAGCAGCAGTTGGAGGCCGCTCGCAGCGCCGCACGCGATGTCGCCGCCCACGTAGTTGGCGTTGCGCGCGGCGAGCTGCGGCGGTCCGGCGACGGCGCGGGCGAGCACCAGGTCGCGGAAGCCCGGGGCGAAGCGCTCGATCTGGCGCTCCATCGCGTCCGTGAAGTCGCCCTCCCAGCCGTTCGGGACATGGCCGTAGGCCCAGAAGACATGCTTGCCCTCGGGGGCCCGGGAGGGATCGACCAGGGTGGGCTGGGCGGTGATCAGGAACGGTGTCCCGGGCACGTGGCCACCGGAGACCTGGCGGAGCGCCGTGTCGATCTCGCGGCTGCTCGGGCCGATCTGGACGGTCCCGGCGCGTCGCGGTGCCTCGGCGGTCCACGGGACCGCCCCGTCCAGCGCGTAATCGATCTTGAAGACGCTCGCCCCGTACCGGTAGCCGTCGTAGACCCGGCCCAGACCCGCGATCCGGGCGAGCGCGGTGGGCGAGGTGTCGAAGACGTAGGCGCGGGCGGGTGGGAGGTCGTCCAGGCGTTTGATCTCGGTCCCGGTGTGGATCGTGCCACCGCAGTCGCGTACGTACGCCGCGAGGGCGTCGGAGATCGACTGCGAGCCGCCTCGTGGCAGCGGCCAGCCGACGGCGTGTGCGGCCAGCGCGAAGACGAGGCCGACGGCGCCCGTGCCGATGCCGGTCAGCGGGCCGATCACATGGGCGACGAGCCCTGCGAACAGGGCACGGGCGCGGTCGTCGCGGAACCGGCGCATCAGCCACGTGGAAGGAGGAATTCCGTCGAGGCCGAAGCGGGCCAGGGTCAGCGGAGCGCGCGGCAGGGCGCTGTGCGGCAGGGACATGAAGTCCCGGACGAGGGTCTCCCACCTGCCGAGGTACGGCGCGACCAGACGGCGGTACGCCCCCGCGTCTCGGGGCCCGAACGAGGCGGCGGTCTCCGCGACGGAGCGGGAGAGTACGGCGGCGGTGCCGTCGTCGAACGGGTGGGCCATGGGCAGGGGTGGCTGGAGCCACTCCAACCCGTACCGCGCGAGCGGCATGGCGTTGAAGGCGGGCGAGCCCGCGCCCAGCGGGTGCACCGCGGAGCAGGGGTCGTGGCGGAAGCCCGGGAGGGTGAGCTCCTCGGTCCTGGCGCCGCCGCCGACGGTGTCCAGGGCCTCGAAAACGGAGACCGAGAACCCGCGGCGCGCCAACTCGGCGGCTGCGGTCAGTCCGTTGGGCCCCGCCCCCACGACGACGGCATCGAGCATCGACGGCACCTTGGGACTCCTTCGTCAGCCGGTGGCCAAGGGATCCATGATATTCGCCCGCACCGACAGCGCCGCCGGAGGTAGCCTTCCCCGGCGATGGACGAGGTGATCGCGACGATGGCCGCCCGGCTCGTGGACGTGCGGGGCGTACGCGCCGTGGTGCTCGGGGGCAGCCGGGCCCGCGGCACGCACCGGCCCGACTCGGACTGGGACCTGGGCGTCCACTACCGCGGCCGTGTCGATGTGGCGGGGCTCGCCCGGCTCGCCGCGGAGCTGACCGGCGGGCCCGTGGAGGTCGCGGGCCCCGGCGGCTGGGGGCCGTGGGTGAACGGCGGCGCCTGGCTGACCGTGGGCGGGCACCGCGTCGACTGGATCCTGCGCGATCTGGACCGGGTGGAGCGGGTCTGGGCGGACTGCCGGGCGGGGCGCTACGAGGTCGGAGTGCAGGCCGGTCACCCGCTGGGGTTCTGGTCGCCCGCTTACGCCGGTGAGGTGGCTCTGTGCCGGGTCCTCGCCGACCCGGCGGGCGAGGTGACGGCGCTTCGGGCCGAGACCGCGGTCTACCCGGAGCCGCTGCGCGAGGCCTTGGTCGGTGCGGCGTGGGAGGCCGACTTCTCGGTTGCCGCCGCGGCGAAGTCGGCGCCGGACGGCGACGTACTGCACACCGGGCTGTGCCTGTCGAGGGCGATCGGGGTGCTCGTGCAGTCCCTCCACGCCTACCACCGTGTCTGGTGCCTCAACGAGAAGGGCGCGCTGGCGGCCGCCGCGGCCCTGGCCGCGGCCCCGCCGGACCTCGTCCCCCGGGTCGAAGCCGCTCTGCGCGGCCTCGGCCCCGAGGCCGTCGCCTCGGCCGCGGCCCTGACGGCGGAGATCCGCGGGAACCTGGTCCTGCCGTGACCGGCGGGCCGGGACGGGAACGGCACCCGGCACGTACCGGAACCGCCGGACCACGCCGTCTCGGCAACGGCACCCGGTGCATGCCCGGCCGGCGCACCGCGCCCGCGGGACGGCCGGGGGCCCCGGAGCGGTCCCGTCGCGGAGCGTGCTCGGGGCCGGCCGGCGTCCGGGGGCGGGGTGCGTTCAGGAGCGGGGCGCGGGCAGCCGGCGTGGGGCGATGCGCTCCTCGACCGCCCGGTCGCCGTCCCGGACGACGATGTACGCGCCCTTGCCGGGTTGCTCGCTGACGGCCTCGACGAGTTCGGTGCCCCGGTAGACGAGACCCACCCCGTCGTCGGTGCAGTGGGTGACCGGCAGGGTGCCGTCCGCGACCAGCCGGTGCACCAGCGGGCGGCGTCCGGGATCGCTGTCGTAGTGCACGCCGTTGCCGTAGGGGAGGAATCCGAGGGCGTCGGTGAGCGGTCGCAACTCGGGCCCGAAGGAGTCGGTGGTGCCGCCCCGGAACCAGCAGATCGACCCCGCGCTGACCCCGCTGAGCACGACCCCCGCCTCCCATGCGCGGCGCAGCACGGCGTCGAGTCCGTGCACCCGCCACACCGCCAGCAGGTTCGCCACCGAACCGCCCATCACCCAGACGACGTCGTGGTCGAGGACGGCGCCCTCGATGTCGTCGAGGTTGGGCATCGGGAAGAGGTGAAGGGGCGTCAGGTCGAAGCCGGCCGCTCGCGCGGCCTCCCCCATGCGGAAGGCGAAGTGCTCGGCGTCGCCGATGGCGGTGCCGACGTACATGATCCGGGGTCGGCGTCCGTGGACTCCGGACAGTTCGACGGCGTGGTGGACCAGCGAGTCGAAGGCCACTCTCGTGCGGTCGCCGACGCGGTGTCCGCCCGAAGTGGCGAGAACGGTGGGCTCGGCGGCAGTCATGTCGCGACCCTACCGGCCCGGGCACACGGCCCTCCCGGCCCCCTCCGAGAGCAGCAGCCCCGCCGCGTGGTCCCACGCGTTCTCCCAGGAGAAGGCGACCGCGTCGAGCTCGCCGCACGCCACCGCCGGGTGCTCCGGGCCGGCGGAGCCGCACGGCCGGGAGCGGACACCCTGGCTTCGGAGCGCGAGGAGGGCTTCCCCGCCCCTCCTGCTCCCTACTCCGCGCCGGAGACGAGGAGTTCGTGGACGAGCCGTGCCGTCGCCGCGTCCCGCGCCGCCGTGAACGGCAGCGCGTTGCCGCCCGTGACGCGGAACCGGTCGCCGGTCAGCGTCAGATCCGTGCCGCCGGCCTCCTCGACGAGCAGCAGCCCCGCCGCGTGGTCCCACGCGTTCTCCCAGGAGAAGGCGACCGCGTCGAGCTCGCCGCGCGCCACCGCCAGGTACTCCAGGCCGGCGGAGCCGCACGGCCGGGAGTCGACGCCCTCGCTTCGGAGCGCGAGGAGGGCCCGCTTCTCCCGGGGCGTCGTGAAGTCCGGGTGGGACGTGGCCACCTGGAGGACCTGGCCGGGCTTTGGCGCGCCCGACCGTATCCGCGTGCCGTCGACGCGGGCGCCGTGGCCGCGCACCGCGACCGCCATCTCGTCGAGCGCCGGCGCGTACGTCCACGACGCCAGCACCTCGCCGTGCCGGGCCAGCGCGACGAGCGTGCAGAAACCCGGGTCGCCGTGGACGAACTGACGGGTGCCGTCGACGGGGTCGACGATCCACACCGGCGCGTCTCCCCGCAGCGCCTCGTACACCGCCGGGTCCGCGTGGACGGCCTCCTCGCCCACGACCACCGAGCCGGGGAGCAGGGCCGTCAGGGACGCCGTCAGGTGTTCCTCGGCGCTGCGGTCGGCGACGGTCACCAGGTCGTGCGGGCCGTTCTTCTCGACGATCTCGTGGACGGCGAGCTGGCGGAAGCGCGGCATGATCTCGGAGGCGGCCGCCTTGCGCACCGCCTCCTCGACCAGGGCGAGGTTCGCGGACTCCCAGGGGTTTCCGGTCGGCCCGGACAGAAACTCTTCGGTCATACGTCCAGCTAAGCACGCCGGACCGACATTCCCCCCGCCGCCCGATGACCGGTCGGCGGACACCTGGCCGACTCCCGGCGACGCCGGGGTGAACGCCCGGTGCAGGCTCAGCGGCCCACCGCGTAGCCCTGCATGCCGCGCGGGTTGGCCGCGGCGGACAGCACACCGGTCCCCGGGTCCCGTGCCACCGCGCACAGCCTGCCCTCCGACCAGGGCGCGCCGACCGTGACGTCATGGCCGCGGCGGCGCAGCTCCGCCACGGTCCCCGGGGCCGTCCGGGACTCCACGGTGACGGACCCCGGGCGCATGCCGCGCGGATGGAACGAGCCGGGGAAACCGTCGTTGTGCCAGTTGGGGGCGTCGATCGCGCCCTGCAGGTCGAGCCCGCCCCGCACCCCGGCGCGGAGCGCCACGGAGAGGAAGAAGTGCATCTGCCACTGGTCCTGCTGGTCGCCTCCGGGAGTACCGAAGGCCATCACCGGTACCCCGTCCCGCAGGGCCAGCGACGGGCTCAGCGTGGTGCGCGGACGCCGCCCGGGGGTGAGGGAGTTGGGCAGTCCGGGGTCGAGCCAGGCCATCTGCAGCCGGGTGCCGAGCGGAAAACCCAGCTCGGGCACGACCGGGTTGGACTGGAGCCAGCCGCCGCTGGGCGTGGCCGCGACCATGTTGCCCCAGCGGTCCACGACGTCCAGGTGGCAGGTGTCGCCGCGGGTGGCACCGTCCCGGGCGACGGTGGGTTCGCCCGCTCCGGGAGCCGCGCCCGACGCGGCCTCGGCACCCGGCTCCCCCGCCGCGACGGCGAGGACGTGTGCGGCAAGCGCGGGCACCCGCCCGCCGGGACTGCCCGGACGCAGCTCGTGGCACGCCCTCGCGCCGATCAGGGCCCGCCGCTCGGCGTTGTACGACTCCGACAGCAGCTCGTGCAGCGGCACGTCCGCGGCGTCGCCGTACCAGGCCTCCCGGTCCGCCATGGCCAGTTTGCAGCCCTCGACGAGCAGGTGGACGTACTCGGCGGACCCGTACTCGGGCAGTTCGGGGGGCAGCAGGGCCAGTTGCTGCAGCAGCACCGGGCCCTGGCTCCAGCCGCCCGCCTTGCACAGCGTCCAGTCGCGCCAGTCGTACGTCGCCGGCGCCTCGTACGACGCCGACCAGCCGGCGAGGTCGGCGGCCGTCAGGGTGCCGGTGTGGCGACGGCCGCTGGTGTCCGTGGTCGGTACGGCGGACTGCCGTACGAGCGCCTCCGCGACGAAGCCCTCGCGCCAGACGGCCCGGGCCCGTTCGATCTGCTCGGTACGGCTCCCTCCCCCGGCCTCCGCGAGGAGGCGCCGCCAGGTGGCCGCCAGGGCGGGGTTGCGCAGCGGCTGACCGGGCCGCGGGGCGCGGCCGCCGGGCAGGTACACCGCGGCGGAGGAGGTCCACTCCGTCTCGAACAGCTCGCGCACCGTCTCCACGGTCTCGGCGATCCGCTCGACGGGCGGATGGCCGTCCTCGGCGTACCCGATGGCGTACCGCAGCACCTCGGCGGGCGTCCTGGTGCCGTGGTCGCGCAACAGCACCATCCACGCGTCGAAGGCACCGGGCACGGCGGCGGCGAGCGGGCCCGTACCCGGGACCAGCTCCAGTCCGAGCGAGCGGTAGTGCCCGATGTCCGCCCCGGCGGGTGCCGGGCCCTGCCCGCACAGGACGCGCACCTCGCCACCGGCGGGCGCCAGGACGACCGGCACCTCGCCCGCCGGGCCGTTGAGGTGCGGCTCGACGACGTGCAGGACGAAGCCTGCGGCGACGGCCGCGTCGAACGCGTTGCCCCCGTCCTCCAGCACGGCCATCGCGGACTGGGAGGCCAGCCAGTGGGTGGAGGACACCATGCCGAAGGTGCCCTGCAGGGTGGGTCGGGTGGTGAACATGCGAGGCGGCTCCCTCGGGGTTGCGCGGATCCGTCCGCTGCGGGGACCGGCCACGCACGGGGCGCCGGGCGCGGGCGGCGCGGTGGAGGCCGTGCCGCGCTGCGCGCTCCCGCCGGCGAGCGGTTCCGCATGCCCTCGGCAGCGTACGCAGCCCGTACCGCGGGCGGCAGGGTCCGGTGCAGCGACCGCCGGGACCACTCCGCGCCCCGCGGGCGTTCACCACGATCCCGCGGAGCGGACGGTCGGGGGGCAGGGCTGTGCACGGTGAGTACGGCGGCCCGCGCGCCGGTCGGCGGTATCGGCGGAGTCGTGCACGAAGTCCCGTGCACCCGGGGGACGGCGTGGTCCGGTACACGCCTGTGTGCGGCCGCCTTCATGGAGTCCTGGCCGCGGCAACCGGAGTTCCGGATGGTCAGGCGGTCCCGGCGTCCGGTCCGCCGGCCCGCGCCCCGTCCTCGCTCAGCGCGCCCCGGACGAGCAGGAGCAGGGCGTCGGTGAGTTCCTCGGCCGGCGAGCCGGTGGCCAGTCGGCGGAGCTGGAGTCCGGTGACGAGGGCGACCGTGTGGGCGGCGAGGCGCTGCGGCTCGGGCACGCCGAGGGCCGTGAGGATCTGGACGGCGAGGCGGTCGTACGCGCCGAAGCACTCGGCCGCGGCCTCGCGCAGCCGTTCGTCGCGGCCCGCCTGGATGTAGAGCTCGAAGGGCGCGATGTGCTCGCTGTCGAAGACCGTGCCGTCCGCGACCTGGGCGGCCAGCGCGGCCGCGCCGTCGACGTCGACGCCCTCCGCCTCGCCCGCGTCGGCGAGTTCGGTGAAGCGACGCGTCTCCTCGCGGACGAAGTGGAGCAGCGACTCGCGCAGCAGTTCGTGCTGGCTGGAGAAATGGTAGGTGACCGAGCCGAGGGAGACGCCGGCCTCCTTGGCGATCCGCCGGTTGGTGACCGCGGCGATGCCGTCCTGGCCGATGATGCGCAGGACGGCGCGAATGATGCGCTGCCGGGTCGGGGGTACGGCCGGTGCGGCGGGCTCCGCGGAGGCGCTGGTCTGGCTGGGCATGCGCGTCATTGTTCCACCGGGGCGCTCCTCGTCCTCAGCGGGTCGGGGCAGTGCTCGTACCATCGCCGGTCGGCCTCCAGCTGGGCGGCGAGCGAGATCAGCCGCTCCTCCGTGCCCTCCGGTCCGAGCAGCTGCGCGCCCACGGGCAGACCGTCGGAGGTGAACCCCGCGGGGACGTTGACGCCCGGCCAGCCGAGGACGTTCCAGGGCCAGGCGTACGGGCAGACGGCGGCGATGGCGGCGTTGGTGCGCCAGGCGCCGAGGCCGTCGAAGGTGCCGATGCGCGGCGGGGGTGCGGCGGTGGTCGGGGTCAGCAGCACGTCGTAGGTGTCGAACAGCGCGCCGATGCGGCGGTGCTGGCGTGCCTCGCGGGCCCGGGCGGCCCGGACCACCGGCCCGCCGAGCAGTCTGCCGTTGCGCAGCGCCGTGCGGGTGCGCGGGTCGAGCAGCGCCGGTTCGGGGTGGAGGGCGGCGTACTCGGCCACGCCCGCGGTGCCCCGGGACACGAAGCCGAGGCCCATCAGCCCGTAGCGGGGCCGTGCCTCCTCGACGTGGTGGCCGAGCCGGGCGAGGGCATCGGCGAGGTCGAAGACGGCGCGCCGCACCTCGGAGTGGGGCCGGGCGCCGCTGAGGGTGAGCGGCGGACGCCAGGCGAGGGCGACGCGCAGCCGGCCGGGTTCGCGGCGGGCGGCCGCCGAGGCGTCCACGGCGTCGGGCCGGTGCAGGTCCTCGGGGTGGCAGCCCTGGACGGCGTCGAGCAACAGCGCGGCGTCGGCGACGGTACGGGCCAGCGGGCCGTTGACCGTGAGCCCGTGGAAGGCGTCGGTCTGGGGGTGCAGCGAGACGCGGCCGCGCTGCGGCTTGATGCCGACGAGATGCGTCCAGGCGGCCGGGATGCGGATGGAGCCGCCCCCGTCCGAGCCGAGGGCCGCGGGCACCAGGCCCGCCGCGACCGCCGCCGCGGAGCCGCCCGAGGAACCGCCGGGGGTGTGGTCCGTGGACCAGGGGTTGCGGGTGGCGCCGAAGGCGGGGCCCTCGGTGAACGGCCACTGCCCGAGCTCGCAGGAGTTGGTCTTGCCGACGATGACGGCGCCCGCCGCGCGCAGCCTGCGCACGGCCTCGCCGTCGGCTACCGCGGGCGCCCGCTCGCCCCGGCAGCCGAAGTGGGTCGGCAGCCCGGCCACGTCCGTGTCGTCCTTCACGGCGAGGGGTACGCCGAGCAGTGGTGCCCGCTCCCCCGCCACGAGGCGCCGGTCGGCGTCCTCGGCCTCGGCGAGGGCGGACTCGGCGCGGACGTGCCGGAAGGCGTTGAGGGTGGGCTGACTGGACTCGATGCGCCCGAGCGCGGCCCGGACCAGTTCCACCGAGGAGGTCTGGCCTTCCCTCAGTTTCCGGGCCTGCTCGGCGAGACCGGAGAAATCCGCTGTGGACATGACCACCCTGTCCTCCCTATCGTTCGTTCGAACGAACAGAACTGGAGGGTAACCAGATGCGCGTCAACGGATCAACCGTTCTCCTCACCGGTGTCACCGGCGGTATCGGCACCGCGCTGGCCGCGGAACTCTCCCGGAGGGGCGCGCGGTTGATCCTGACGGGGCGCCGGCGCGACGCCGTCGAGCCGCTGGCGAAGGAGTACGGCGCCCGTGCCGTCGTCGCCGATCTGGCCGACCCCGAGGACGTGGAGCGTCTCGCCGCCGAAGCGGCAGGGACGGAGATCCTGCTGGCCAACGCCGCGCTGCCGTCCAGCGGCGAACTGCTCGACTACGCCCCCGACCAGATCGACCGCGCCCTGGCGGTCAACCTGCGAGCGCCGGCCATGCTGGCCCGGCTGCTCGCGCCGGCCATGGTCGAGGCGCGCCGGGGCCATCTCGTGTTCGTGGGCTCCATCTCGGGCAAGACGGCGACCAGGCATTCCGCGCTCTACAACGCCACCAAGTTCGGTCTGCGGGGCTTCGCGCTCGGGCTGCGGCAGGATCTGCACGAACACGGGGTCGGGGTGTCGCTCGTGCAGCCCGGGTTCGTCCGGGACGCGGGGATGTTCGCCGCGACCGGCGCCGAGCCGCCCGCGGGAATGCGGACCGTCTCACCCCGACAGGTCGTCACGGGTGTGGTGCGCGCCATCGAGCGCAACCGGGCCGAAGTGAACGTCGCACCGCCGGAGATGAGGATCTTCAGCGCGATCGGCGGCCAGTTCCCCGGCTTCTCCGAGCGCTTCCAGCGCCGTTCGAGGGGAGCCGAGCGCACGGTCCGCACGGTCGTGGCGGCCCAGCGCGACAAGCGCTGAGGCCGCCGCCGGCCCGCCCCGTACACCACCCCCGTACGGGGCGGGCGTCGCCGACGCCCGGGGGCCCGGACCGCTGGGGAGCGGTCCGGCCCCCGGGTCACGTCCGCTCAACCGTGTCTTGCGCGTTCCGGCAGCATCAGCAGCGTGTACAGCAGCAGCGAGGCGGCGAGTCCCACCGCCCAGCCGTAGTCGGCGAGCGGCTTCAGGAAGGGGATCAGGCCCTCCGCGGGGAACGGGCCCTTCCCGGGGGCGGAGTGGGAGCCGCCCACGGCCAGGATCCCGCCGACGGCGAAGGCCGCGACGGCACGCCAGTTCCAGCCGGACGAGTACCAGTAGCGGCCCTCCGGGCGGTAGAGGTCCGCCAGTTCCAAGCGGGTGCGGCGGACGATCCAGTAGTCGGCGATCAGGATGCCGGCGACCGTGCCGAGCAGCCCGCCCACCAGGCCGAGCCAGGTGAAGATGTAGAGCTCGGGCGTCTCGGTCAGCTTCCACGGCATGATGATCACGCCGACGACACCCGTGATCAGCGCCCCGGTGCGGAAGTTGACGAACCGCGGGGCGAGGTTCGCCAGGTCGTACGCGGGGGACACGACGTTCGCCGCGATGTTGACGGAGATCGTCGCGATCAGCACGGTCACCAGGGCGAACAGCAGGCCGAAGACATTGTCCGTCTTGGCGGCGAGCTGCACCGGGTCCCAGATCGGCACGCCGTAGACGGCCTGGGAACCGGAGGTGACGAACACCGAGAGCAGCGCGAACAGCGTCATGGTCGTGGGCAGCCCCAGCGTCTGGCCCCAGACCTGGGCGCGCTGGCCGGCGCCGAAGCGGGTGAAGTCGGGGATGTTCAGGGACAGGGTGGACCAGAAGGCGATCATCCCCATGAGGGACGGGAAGAACACCGGCCAGAAGTCCTCGCCCCAGCCGAGCTCGGAGGGCTGGTCGAGCAGCGGCCCGAAGCCGCCGGCCTTCATCGCGATCCAGACCAGCAGCACCAGTGCGCCGACGATGACGAACGGCGCCGCCCAGTTCTCGAAGCGGCGCAACGTCTCCATGCCCCGGTAGATGATGGCGAGTTCCACCGCCCAGAAGACGACGAAGCAGAGCCACAGCGTCCAGGGCTGGCCCGCGATCTCGGCCACCTCGGTCCAGCCGCCGAAGATGGTGCCGAGCAGGACGAAGATGCCCTGCCCGCCGATCCAGGTCTGGATGCCGAACCAGGCGCAGGCGACCGCGGCCCGGATCAGTGCGGGAAGGTTGGCACCGCGCAACCCGAAGGAGGCGCGGGCGAGCACCGGGAAGGGGATGCCGTACTTCGGACCGGCGTGGCCGGTGAGGAGCATCGGGAAGAGCACGATCACGTTCGCCAGCGCGATGGTGAACACGGCCTGTTTCCAGTCCATGCCGAGTGCCACGAGCCCGGAGGCGAGCAGCCAGGACGGGATGTTGTGGGCCATCCCGACCCAGAGCGCGGCGAAGTTGTACGTGGTCCAGTGGCGGTTGGCGAGCGGTACGGGGAGCAGGTCGCCGTTGACGAAGCGGCCTCCGGCGGGGACCGCGCCGGGCGCGAGTTCGACGCGGCCCTGGGTGTCGGTGGGCCGGCCGGAGTCGGAAGGGGGAGGGGAGGGCGCCGGGGGAACGGTCGCGGTCATGGCCTTGACCCTTCAGCAGAGGTCGGGGCGGTCGCGTGGGGGTGTTCGGTGCCCGTCAGCGGTCGAGTGCGGGGATGATCTCCGCACCGTAGGCGTCGATCGTCGCCTCCTTCGCGTCGTGCATGTTGTAGACGGCGAACTGGTCGACGCCCAGGTCCCTCAGGTGCCGCAGCTTCTCGATGTGGGCCTCCGCGGGGCCGAGGAGGCAGAACCGGTCGACGATCTCGTCGGGCACGAAGTCCGTGGACGGGTTCCCGGCCCGGCCGTGGTGGCTGTAGTCGTATCCCTGCCGTTCCTTGATGTACGCGGTCAGGGCCTCCGGCACCATGTCCGAGTGCTCCCCGTAGCGCGAGACCAGATCGGCGACGTGGTTGCCGACCATCCCGCCGAACCATCGGCACTGGTCGCGGGCGTGCTCGAGGTCGTCGCCCACGTACGCCGGCGCGGCCACGCAGACGGTGATCGCGTCCGGGTCGCGGCCGGCGGCGGCGGCCGCCTCCCGAACCGCCTTGACCATCCACTCGGTGAGGTAGAGGTCGGCGAGCTGGAGGATGAAGCCGTCGGCCTTCTGCCCGGCGAGGGCGAGCGCCTTCGGCCCGTACGCCGCCATCCAGACGGGCAGCCGGCCGTCCCGCACCCAGGGGATGCGCAGGGGCTGACCGTCGACGACCGCCTCGCGCCCCTCGGCGAGGTCGCGGATGGCGTCGATCGCCTCTCCCAGCCGGGCCAGGGTGTTGGGCCTGCGGCCGGCCACCCGCATGGCGGAGTCACCGCGGCCGATGCCGCAGACGGTGCGGTTGCCGAACATGTCGTTCAGGGTGGCGAAGGTGGAGGCCGTCACCTCCCAGGTCCGGGTCCCGGGGTTGGTGACCATCGGGCCGACGTGCATCTTCTGTGTGTGTTCCAGGATCTGGCTGTAGACGACGAACGGCTCCTGCCACAGCACCGCCGAGTCGAACGTCCAGCCGTAGCGGAAGCCGTTGCGTTCCGCGCGCCGCATCAGACCGACGACCGCCGAAGCGGGCGGGTCCGTCTGCAGGACGAGTCCGAAGTCCACCGGGACCTCCTGGGTCGGGTTCCGCTAGTTCAGGTACTGGCAGGTCGAGCGGGGAGTGAACACGCCGTGGCCGGCCCGGCCGGTGAACTCCCGTCGGTCGATGACGAGTTCGCCCCGCGAGAGCACGGTCTCGACCCGGCCGGTGATGCGTTTGCCCTCGTAGGCCGAGTAGTCGACGTTCATGTGGTGGGTCTCGGCCGAGAGGACCTGCTCCGCGTGCGGGTCGTACACGACGATGTCGGCGTCGGCGCCCGGCGCGATGGTGCCCTTCTTCGGGTAGAGGCCGAACATCCGGGCGGGCGCGGCGCAGGCGATCTCGATCCAGCGGCGGCGCGAGATGTGGCCGTCGAGGACCGCCTGGTGCAGCAGGTCCATCCGGTTCTCGACGCCCGGCAGCCCGTTGGGGATCTTGGAGAAGTCGCCGCGTCCGAGGTCCTTCTGGCCCGAGAAGCAGAACGGGCAGTGGTCGGTGGAGACGACCTGGAGGTCGTCGGTCCGCAGCCCGCGCCACAGCGCGGCCTGGTGCTCCTTCGGCCGGAGTGGAGTACTGCAGACGTACTTGGCGCCCTCGAAGTCCGGTTCGGCGAGGTTGTCGGTCGACAGGAACAGGTACTGCGGGCAGGTTTCGCCGAAGACCGGCAGTCCCTTGTCCCGGGCGGCGGCGAGTTCGGCCACGGCCTCCTCGGCGGAGACGTGGACGACGTACAGCGGTGCGCCGGCGACCCGGGCGAGCTGGACGGCCCGGTGCGTGGCCTCGGCCTCCAGCAGGACCTTGCGGACCTCGCCGTGGTGGCGGGGGTCGGTCTCGCCGCGCGCCAGGGCCTGTTCGACGAGGACGTCGATCGCGATGCCGTTCTCCGCGTGCATCATGATCAACCCGCCGTTGGCGGTGCCGCGCTGCATGGCCCGCAGGATCTGCCCGTCGTCGCTGTAGAAGACGCCGGGGTAGGCCATGAAGAGTTTGAAGGAGGTGACGCCCTCCTCGACGAGCAGGTCCATCTCCTTGAGGGAGGACTCATTGACGTCGGAGAGGATCATGTGGAAGCCGTAGTCGATCGCGCAGTTGCCGTCGGCCTTGGCGTACCAGGCGTCGAGTCCTTCGCGCAGGGTCTGGCCCCTGCTCTGGACGGCGAAGTCCACGATGGTGGTGGTGCCGCCCCAGGCGGCGGCCCGGGTGCCGGTCTCGAAGGTGTCGGACGCGAAGGTGCCGCCGAAGGGCAGCTCCATGTGGGTGTGCGCGTCCACCCCGCCCGGGATGACGTACTTCCCGGTGGCGTCGACGGTGCGGTCGGCGGTCCAGCTCTCGGCGGCGGCGGACCCGTGGGCCGCGAGGGCGGCGACGCGCCCGTCCTCGACCAGGACGTCGGCGTGGGTCTCGTCGGCGGCCGTGAGGACGAGTCCGCCGCGGATCAGTGTGCGGGTGCTCATGGTCTTCCCCTCGCGTGGGCTAGAGGCTGCGCAGGGTGCGTTCGAGGATGGAGGCGCCTTCCTCCGCCTCGGCGACGGTCAGGGACATCGGCGGCGCGATCCGCAGCACGCTGGTGTTGTGGGCACCGCCCTTCCCGATGAGCAGGCCGTTTTCGCGCGCCGCTTCGAGCACTGCGGCGGCCGCCTCCGGGGACGCCTCGTCGGTGCCGGGCCTGACCAGTTCGATGCCGATCATCAGTCCGCGTCCGCGCACCTCGCGCACGGCGGGGACGCCTGCGGTGATGGCGCGGAGGCGTTCGATGAGCAGTCCGCCGACGCGCCGCGCGTTGCCCTGCAGGTCGTGCTCCAGCAGGTACGAGAGGTTCGCGAGGCCCGCGGCCGCGGTGACGGGTGAACCCCCGAACGTGGAGATGGAGTTGGCGTCGATGCAGTTCATCACCTCGGCCCGGGCCACCACGCCGCCCAGTGACATGCCGTTGCCGATGCCCTTGGCGAAGGTGAGGACGTCCGGCGGGCCGTTCTCCGCGTGCGCCTGCCAGCCCCAGAAGTGTTCGCCGGTCCGGCCCCAGCCGGTCTGCACCTCGTCGGCGATCCACAGGATCCCGTGCCGGTCGAGGACTTCGCGGAACGCGGCGTACAGCCCGTCCGGCGGGGAGGTGAAGCCGCCGACCCCCTGGATGGGCTCGGCGATCAGCGCGGCCACGTCGTGGGTGTGGCCCAGCAGGTCCTCCAGGTCGGCGACGCAGGCCCGGATGAACCGGGCGTCGGAGAGCCCCGCGTAGGGACCGCGGGTGCGCACGCCCCCGTGCACGTACAGGGTCTGCAGCGGGGAGAGCGTCGTGGGCGACCACGCGCGGTTGCCGGTGACGGAGACCGCCGAGAAGGACCGGCCGTGGTAGCTGTTGCGCATGGCCAGGATCTGGCCGGACCTGCGGTACGCGGTGGCCAGCAGCAGGGCGGTGTCGTTGGCCTCGGTGCCGGAGGTGGTGAAGAAGACCCGGGCGTCGGGGATGCCGGACAGGGCGGCGATCCGTTCGGCCAGCTCCACCATCGGGCGGTTGAGGTAGAGCGTCGAGGAGTGGACGATCCGCCCGGCCTGCTCGCCGACCGCCTTGGTGACCTCGGGGAGGGCGTGGGCGGTCATGGTGGTGAGGATGCCGCCGAAGAAGTCGAGGTAGCGGTTGCCGTCCGCGTCCCAGACGTGCCGGCCCTCGCCGTGGGTGATCTCCATGGGCTGGCGGTAGTACAGCGCGACCCAGTCCGGAATGACGGCGCGGTGCCGCTCGTGCAGGTCGCTCACGGCTGGACCAGCCCCTCGTAGGCGTCCGGCCGGCGGTCGCGGTAGAAGGCCCACTGCTGCCGCACTTCGTCGATCAGGTCGAAGTCGAGGTCCCTGACGACCAGTTCCTCCTTCTTGTCGCTGGCGACGTCGCCGACGAACCGGCCGCGCGGGTCGACGAAGTAGCTCGTCCCGTAGAAGTCGTTGTCGCCGTACTCCTCCTGGCCGACCCGGTTGATGGCGGCGATGAAGTACTCGTTGGCGACGGCCGCCGCGGGCTGCTCCAGCTGCCAGAGGTACGCGGAGAGCCCCCGGGAGGTGGCCGACGGGTTGTAGACCAACTGGGCCCCGGCGAGACCGAGTTGACGCCAGCCCTCCGGGAAGTGGCGGTCGTAGCAGATGTAGACGCCGACCCTGCCGACTGCGGTGTCGAAGACCGGCCAGCCGGCGTTGCCGGGCCTGAAGTAGTACTTCTCCCAGAATCCCTTGACCTGGGGGATGTGGTGCTTGCGGTACTTGCCGAGATAGCTGCCGTCGGCGTCGATCACCGCGGCGGTGTTGTAGTAGAAGCCGGAGTCCTCGACCTCGAAGACGGGGACGACGATCACCATCCCGGTCTCCCGGGCGAGGTCCCGCATGCGCCGCACCGTGGGGCCGTCCGGGACGGGCTCCGCCCAGCGGTAGTGCTCGGGCTCCTGCACCTGGCAGAAGTACGGGGCGTTGAAGACCTCCTGGAACCCGATGACCTTGGCGCCCTGCCGGGCCGCCTCACGGGCGTGCTCCTCATGCTTGGCGATCATGGATTCGGTGTCGCCGGTCCAGGCGGCCTGGACGAGTGCGGCGCGTACGACGTTGGTCATGAGCTGCTCCTTCGACAAGACGTCAGAGCCTCTACGCACGTAGACGCGATGCGTAGGAGGAGAACCTAAGCCCCGCCACACACTGGGGCAAGACCATCGTCGTCAACCCGCGATGTCGATCATGTTTCGCACCCGAGCGGTCGACATACAGCGTATACCGTACTTTTTCAGGCACTTATGAGTCCGGCAACGCGCAGCGCATGCACCAGATCGCGCTCGCGGCCGGGCGACACCGCACGGGCGGCGGAGAGCAGTTGCGGGACGAGGCGGTGGGGGTCGGCTGCGGCCAGCCGCGCACCTTCCTCCGGGGTGCGGACCCGGAGGAAGGCCGCGAGCAGCGCGTCCGCCTCACGGCGGCCGCCCGCGTCGCCGAGCGCGAGGACGGCGTCGGCGATCTCGCCGGCCGGCCGGGCGACGCCCTGGCGCAGCAGCCGGCCGCAGTCGTCGTCGCGGCCCGCCGCGGCGAGGGCGCCTGCGGCCTCGGCCAGCCGATCCGGCGGCAGCGAGGCCACCTCCCAGAGGAGCGTGGGCCAGTCGGCGTCGAGCCCGGAACGGTACAGCTCGGCGGCGAGCAGCGGCAGCCGGGCCGCGGGCCCCGACGCGGCCTCGCACAGCAGGACGTGGGCCTCCCCGCCCCGGCCGGCGGCGCGCAGCCGCCGGAGCGCGGCGACGGTCGCGAGCGCGGCGCGACGGTCCTCCTCGCCGGCGGGCGCGGCCGCCTTCCGGCCGGCCGGGGCGGCCGGCTCAGCGTCCGCACCCCCGCCGAACCGCGCGCCGCGCGGCCGCTCCGCGGCGACGGGCAGTTCGGGCACACCGGGCCCGGGGACTGGCTCGGCCCCGCCCACTTCCGCCTCCTCGTCCAGCCAGGCGTACCGGGCCCCGCGCGGCCGCCGTCTGCCCCTTCGACGCCCCTCGCGCCCGGGGGCGTGTCCGCCATCGGGCGCGCTTCCCCCGGGGACCTGCGGCGCCTCGTCGACGCTCTCCCCGGATGCGTCCGGGACGCCCTGGGCGCCGGATGCGGAAGGTCCTCGCCCCCAGCCGTCCGCCGCACCGGCGTCCGCCCCGGGACCCGCCCACACCCCGGTACCACCGGACCAGGACCGCGTCCCGCCCGAAGCGCGCCCGGCAGCCCCGCCGTCCGCGTCCCCCGCCCCGGCAGGGGACTGCGTTCCGAGCGGTGCCGGGCCTCGGGCGCGTCCGACCCACGGCCCCGGCCCGCCCTCCGGGGCGCCCGGGTCCGCGGTCGGTGCCGGGCCGGGGTCCGGTGCCGGGGGGTTCGCGCCGAACGCCGGGGCTGCCGCCCCCGGGTCTCGGGGGCGGGGCACCGGGCCCCGGCCCGTGTCGTACGGCGCCGGGCCCGCGGACGGACCCGTCGGAGGCGGGAACGCGGCGATGCGGGCGGCGATTTCGGTGCAGCGCGAGGTCGCCCGGGTGTGGTCGTCGTTGGCCCAGGAGAGATCGAGGGCGAGGTCCCGGTACTCGGGGCTGCCCTCGGGGACGGAGGAGAGCCGGCGCAGCAGTTCCCGGCCGCGGTCGGCCGCACTGGCCTGTTCGCGGCGCATCAGTTCCAGCCGCTCCCGGAGCGCCTCGCCGCCGCCCGGGCGGCGGTCGTGCGCGGTCGCTGCGGCGGCATGCAGTCCGCGGGCGTGCAGCATCTCCTCGTCGTCCGCCGCGAGGTCGTGGAGGAGCGACTCCACCACGTCCCACGGCGGGATCTCCGCACCGCGCAGACAGGCCCTCAGCCCGTCGGGATCGCGGCGCCAGAAGACCCCGCACCAGCCGCTCTCGGCGTCGAGGCGCCCTGTCACCGCCCTCAAGTATCGCGCGAAGTCGCCTACCTGGTGGGGGAGTTGATGCTCCGCCATTGCCTGCCCGCCCTCCGCCTCGGGTTCGCAGGCATTCGACCCCAGCCGTGTTACGGGACGGCTACGCGCAGTTTTCGCGGACGGTGCGGATCGCTCAACGTGTCCGGAGCGTCACTGCGATGCCGGTGTGCGGGCGCTTCCCCAGCCGTACGGCCGCGGCCGGCACGTCGACGAGCCAGAACTGCCAGGTGTACTTGCGACTCAGGAGCTTCCTGACCCTCTTGAGGTCGGAGCCTTCGAGCAGCCGCGCCGTGCCCTCCACCGTCTCGGCGCCCTCCCCGACCCTGCCGCGCACGTCGCAGGCGGCCACCACGACCCGGGCGTCCCTGCGCAGGCGCTTGACCTTCCATGAGTCGGAGCGGGTCCAGACGTACAGTTCACCGCCCTCGACGGCGAACCACACGGGCGTGGCGACGCCCGTACCGTCCTTCCGGAAGGTCGTGAGGCTGATGTACTTCGCGCGGTCGAGCTGCTGGAGATCCACGGGCGCGAGACTACGCCCGAGGGCGCCTTGGGGGAATCGGGGGCGAGCGGTGGACGCACCCCTGCGAACGGACGGGCGGCGACCAGGGCCGACAGCGGCCGGACTCCGCTTCGGGGGCTCGCGGACGAGCCGGCCGGACTCTCACAGGGGGGCGAGCGCGCAGCGCGTCACGAGGTCGTCCATGGAGAGCCCGAGGGCACCGGCCAGGGCCGCCACGGTGAAGAACGCGGGAGTCGGGGCACGGCCCGTCTCGATCTTGCGCAGCGTCTCGGCCGAGATTCCCGCGGTCGCCGCGATCTCCACCATGCTCCGCGGGCCGCGGGCCTCACGCAGCAACCGTCCCAGGCGCTCGCCGCGTTCGCGCTCTTCGGGAGTGAGGGGCGTACGAACCATGGCGTCATTCTAATACCAGTGGGACCGGTACGGTAATTGGAGCGACGGAGATCGGGACATGCCCCACCGGACGCCGGGACCGCCTCACGGCCTGATGTCGTCGCAGGTGATCGGCAGATGACGGGGTCCGCGCAGCACCGCGTTCCGGCGGTACTCGGGCGGGTCCTCCAGCAACCGGGGGTTGACCAGCCTGCGGGCGAGTTCGCTCAGCGCGAGCTGCGCCTCCTGCCGGGCGAGGGGGGCGCCGAAGCAGCTGTGGATGCCGCTGCCGAAGCCCAGGTGCTCGTTGTCCTTGCGGTCGGGGTCGAAGCGATCGGGGTCCTCGAAGCGCAGCGGGTCGCGGTTGCCCGCGGCCACCACCAGCCACAGCGAGGCGCCCTTCGGAATCGTGACCCCGGCGATTTCGATGTCCGCCAGGGTGGTGCGGTTCGGCACCAGCTGCACCGGCGGTTCGAAGCGCAGGAGTTCCTCCACGATCGGCACCGACAGACCCGGGTCCTCCCGCAGCCGGTCGAGCACGTCCGGATTGCGCAGCAGCGTCAGCATGCCGTTGGTGATCAGGTTCACGGTCGTCTCGTGGCCGGCGACCAGCAGCAGCGCGGCGGTGCTGAGCAGTTCCATCGTCGTCATCGAACCGTCCGGCCCCTTGAGGGTGGCCAGTTCGGAGAGCATGTCCTGCTGCGGGTTCTTGCGCCGTTCCTCGATCAGCCCGGCCAGGTACATGCCCAGCTCCGTTCGGGCCTTCTGGAAGACCTTGTTCCGCTCGGTGGGGTCCTCCCCGGGCATCGGGTCCAGGCTGGCCGCGAGGGTGTCGGCCCAGCCGTGGAAGCGCGACTCGTCCTCGCGCGGCACACCGAGCAGCCGGCAGATCACGGTCACGGGGAACGGATACGAGAACTGCTCGACCAGGTCGATCCGGTCCGTACTGCCGATGCCGGCGATGAGGTCCGAGACGATCCCGCCGAGTTCGCCGCGCATCTCGTGGACCCGGCGCGGGTCGTGGGGCGGCCCGAAGGAGGTGTTCGTCATACGGCGCAGCCGGTCGTGCTCCGGGGGGTCGAGCCGGATGAAGCTGGGCGGCAGGGTGGTCTCCTCCTCCTGCTGCTCCTGCAGGTCGATCCCTGCGGACTGGGTCAGGTTGCGGGCGTCGGAGCTGACCCGGGGGTCGTGCAGGAGGCTGAGGACCTCGTGGTAGGTGCTCACGATGTACGCGTCGTCCTCGTTGCGCACCGGCGTCTCCCGGAGCTCCGCGTACAGGGGGTACGGGTCGTGGCGGTTCTCGTAGTCGAGGATCTGCCGCAGCAGGTTGCCTTGGGTCATGGCGGGGGGTCCTTGGGGTCGCTCGCGGTGTCAGTGCCGGCCGGGGGTGAAGGTCATGCGCCGGTCGGCCGGCGAATAGCCGCTGAGGGTCACGGTGGGCCCGTGGGTGGGCACCGACGGGTCGGGGAAGTCGGCCGGCACCGGACGTGCTCCCTCGGGGCGGCGGTCCACCGTCGTGAAGGGCGGCGGGAAGGGCGCCGTCGTCTCGATCAGGTGCTCGTAGAACGGCAGCCAGCGCGCCTGGTCGAACGTGACGGCGCCGATGACCCGGTCCTGGTAGCCGTACACCCCGACGAACCTGCGCTCGGCCAGCGACCCCTGGGTGATCAGGATCTCCGTGCCCATCGACGGCACGCCCACCGACTTGATGTTCACGCCGAACTGCGAGGACCAGAAGGCCGGGACCCACATGTGGGGACGTCGGTCGACGCTCTCGCAGAGCATGTTGTGCGCCGCGGTCTCGGCCTGGCTGACGGCGTTGCCCCAGTGCTCCAGGGACAGGAACTGGTACCCGAACAGCGGGTGCGGCGACCGTGCCACGTCACCGGCGACGAAGATGTCGTCGGTGACGATGCCGCGGATGTCGAACGCCCGGCAGCCGGCGTCGCAGGCGATGCCCCGGGGGCCCGCTCCGAGCCCCGATCCTGCGAGCCACTCCGTGTTGCGCGTCGCGCCGAGCGAGACGACCACGACGTCGGTCTCGACGGAGGAGCCGTCGGAGAGATGGGCGGCACGCACCCGCCCCGCCGAGTCGCCCTCCAGCCCGGTCACCATCACGCCCGTGCGCAGATCCACCCCGTTCTCGCGCTGGAGCTGTGCGGCCACCTCGCCCACGACCCCGCCGAGCGCGCCCACGAGGGGCGCGGCACCGCGTTCGGCGACGGTCACCGCGATCTCCCGCTCCCGGCAGGCGGAGGCGATCTCCGAGCCGGTGAAACCCGCACCGATGACGAAGACCCGGCGGGGCCCGTCCGCCAGCCGCTTCTGCAGTGCGGTCGCGTCGTCGCGGGTCCGCAGGACGAAGACCCCGTCGAGCTCGGCCTCCTGTTCGTGCGGCCACGGGCGCGCACGGACCCCGGTGGCGATCAGCAGCCGGTCGTACTCCAGTTCCTCGCCGTCGGCCAGCCGTACCCGCTTGGCGGCCATGTCCAGCCCGGTGGCGGCGACTCCGAGCCGCCAGTCGGCGTCGAGGGCCCGGCGCCGCGGCAGCGCGGTGTGGTCCGGCGTGGTCCTGCTGAGCAGAACGCCCTTGGACAGCGGGGGGCGGTCGTACGGCTCGTAGGGCTCGTCGCCGACCATCGTCAGGGTGCCTGCGAAGCCCTCGTCGCGCAGGGTCTCGGCCCCCCGGAGGCCCGCGAGGGACGCGCCGACGACGACGATGCGCCCCTCGCGCTTGAGGCGTTCGAGGTATCCGTCAGCGGGCATCGGACGCCTCCCCTGCGGTCACGGTCTCCTCGGACCGGTCCAGGAGGATGGCCTGGACGGGGCAGGCCGCCACGGCCCGGACCACGTCGTCCCGCTGCGCCTCGTCAGGCCGGGGCTTGTACAGCAGCGCTTCCTCGCCGTGCATTTCGAAGACGTCCGGAGCGAGGAAGGCGCACTGCGCGTACCCCTGGCACCGGTTGAGATCGACAACAACTCTCACCGCGGATCAGCCCTTCCCGTGCCTGGTCACTCCCCCGGAACCAGCATGCGAGCGTCGGCGCGGTCCCGCTCGCCGTGGCCCCCCGAACGAGTGAGCGGGCGGAGGCGGACCGGGAGGAGGGGCGCGTACGGACCGGGCCGCGCCGGGCCCAAGCCGGACCGGGCCTCGTGTCGGGGCACCCGGGGCGGCCGGAAGCGACGGGGTTCAGACCACGTCCGCCGGCTGCGGGCGGGTGCTCATCCGGACCCGGAGCAGATGCACGCCGATCATCGCGGACCAGGCCGGGAAGACCAGTTCCGACCACGGGAAGCCGGGCCCCGCGAACAGCAGTACCAGGCCGGCCGCGTACCCGATGAGGACCATCGGGCGGGGGATCATGCCGAGCCGGTGGCCGATGGTCGAGGTCGCGAAGATGAACACGGCGGCCATCCGCATCGAGTAGGTGGTCAGCAGCGTGTAGGCGAAGTCGCGGCCGAAATCCGAGGGCTGCTGGTCCTCCAGGATGCTGCCCGCGGCGGACGCGGCACCGAACATGGTCGCCACGAACACCAGGCCGCTGCCGAGGAACACCGTCGCGACGAGCTTGTCCTCCCGCTCCCCCACCTGGGCCCGCAGCGCGCCCATGAACCACAGGAAGAAGATCCCGGCGAACGGGACCAGCTCCAGTGCCGTGCGCACCGCGCTCCGGCGGTCGGGGCTGAGGGGGTCGCCACCCGTCTCGGAGGCACCCTCGGGGATCGCCAGCCGCATCAGCACGATCGCGGCGGCCAGCAGCACCGCGAACACGATCCCGGCCAGTCCCGCGGCGCGGGGGGTGCGCAGTCGCTCCCGGTTCGGTTCCATGGGCTGCTCGCTTTCTGTCCCTACCAGCAAGCAGCGGGAGGGCGTCGGCGCGCCACCGGGGCCGCCCGTGAGAGTGACCCCGGCGCCCGGGCCGGGGTCACCGGGCACGGCTCTACGGGGTGCCCGACGGGCGGACGACCATCGCCGAGCCGCCGCCCCGACGCTCCTTCTCGGCCGCGGCCAGCCAGCGGCCGTCCGGCAGCCGCTGCACCCCGGTCGCGGCGCCGATCTCCGGGTTCTGGCGGAAGGCGTGGCCCAGGGCCTGGAGCTCGGACCTCAGCGGGCTGTTCCACAGCCCCGGTTCGAGCTCGGTGGTGGGCTGGTTGCGCTGGCTGGCGCGCGGTGCGGCGATCGCGTCGACCAGGGGCCGGCCGCGGTCGACGACGCCGGTGAGCGTCTGCAGGACGGTGGTGATGATCGTCGCGCCGCCCGGGGAGCCGAGTGCCAGCACGGGACGGGCGCGCTCGTCCAGGACGATCGTCGGGGACATCGAGGACCGCGGCCGCTTGCCGGGGCCCGGGAGATTCGGGTCGTGGACGGCCGGGTCGGCGGGAGCGAAGGAGAAGTCCGTCAGCTCGTTGTTCAGGAGGAAGCCCCGGCCGGGCACGGTGATTCCGCTGCCGCCGGTCGACTCGATCGTCAGTGTGTAGGCGACGACGTTGCCCCACCTGTCGGCCACGGTGAGGTGGGTGGTGTTCTCGCCCTCGTACGTCGTCGGCGCGGCCCTGCCCCCTGACCCGCACGGCCTCGGGCTGCGCGGGTCGCCGGGCGCGAGCGGGCTGGTGAGGACGGCGTCGTCGCGGACGAGGCAGGCCCGGCTGTCCGCATACCGCTGGGAGAGCAGCTCGCGCACCGGGACGTCCTCGAACGCCGGGTCGCCGACCCAGCGCCCCCGGTCGGCGAAGGCGATCCGGCTCGACTCGATGAAGCGGTGCAGGTACTTCGCCTCGGACAGGCCGGAGAGGTCGGTGCCCTCCAGGATGTTGAGCGCCTCGCCGACGGTGGTGCCGCCGGACGAGGACGGGGCCATGCCGTAGACGTCGAGCCCCCGGTACGCCACCCTCGTCGGGTGCCGGCGCACGGTCTCGTACGAGGCGAGGTCGCGCAGCGTCAGGTCACCCGGCCGTACGACGCGGGTGGCGCCCTCACGCACCTCCGGGGCGCGCACGGTGCCGACGATGTCGCGGGCCACGGCGCCCCGGTAGAGGACTTCGGTGCCCTTGCGGCCGATCTCCGCGTAGGTGCGGGCGAGATCGGGGTTCTTGAAGACCGAGCCGGGCTCGGGCAGCCGGCCGCCGGGCAGGAACAGCTCGGCGCTGGCCGGGAAGTCCCGGAACCGGGCCTCGTTCGCCCGCGTCTGGCTGCGGAAGGTCTCGTCGACGACGAAGCCGTCCCTCGCGAGTCGCTCCGCGGGCTTCAGCAGCTGCGCGAGCGGGCGGCTGCCCCAGGCGGCGAGCGCGGCGTCCCAGGTCGCGGGGGTGCCGGGGGTGCCGACGCCGAGACCGCTGGTGACACCCTCCTCGAACGGGATGGGCTTGCCGTTCTCCTGGAACAGGGCGGCGTCCGCCGAACGCGGTGCGGTCTCGCGCCCGTCGATGGTGTGGACCCTGCGCTGCTTCGCGTCGTAGTGGACGAAGTAGCCGCCGCCTCCGATGCCGGCCGAGTACGGCTCGGTGACCCCGAGCGCCGCGGCCGTGGCGACGGCCGCGTCCACGGCGTTCCCGCCGCGCCTCAGCACCTCGATGCCCACCGCGGAGGCGTCCGCGTCGACGCTCGCGACCGCGCCCCCGTACCCGGCGGCCACGGGCTCCTTCACCGGCGTCGGCGCCCGGTCCGGAGCCTGCTGCGTCGGGGGCGCGGCCGCACCGGCCGTGAGCACGGCCAGGGCGACGGCGACGGTGACCGGAGCGTGACGGACGACTCTGCGGCGCATACGTACCTCCATCCGGCGGGCGTCCGCGCAGCGTAACGTCACCACGCGCTCGCCGTCAGGAACACATCAGGACCACAACGGACCGCTTTGGACCACATCGAACATTGTTCCGCCCGGACCGCTAGCATGCGCGCCCATGAATGAAGACCTGCGCAACATCGTGCTCGGTGTCGTGGCCGCCGGCGTCAGCGCCTTCCTCGGCTGGACGGTCCGGACCCACCTGTGGCGCCGCAGGCTCCGTCGCAAGCAGGCCTTCTTCGGTCTTCCCGGGAACTCCGAGTGCCTGCTGGTGGTGAACCGCGACGCCGGCACCGACGGCGCCGTGCACCGCTTCGACGTGTTCGCGCTGCTGGAGCTCTCCGCGCTCATCAAGGACTGCGGGGCGAACGCGCAGATACTCCAGCACGACGTCGCCCAGCAGGGTTTCGGCGAGCGCACCGAGTTCTGCGTCGGGGGGCCGGGCTCCAATCGACGGACGGCCGCCCATCTGGGCAGTCTGCTGCCCGGGGTGAAGGTCAACACGGATGTGGAGGCGGGTCCGGACCGCGGTGCCTTCCAGATCGGTTCCGAGCGCTACCTGCTGGATTCGGGCAGCACCGAGTACGTGCTCCTCGCCCGGTTGACCGCGGGAGAGAGCGGCCGGCCGGTGTTCCTCTTCTGCGGCCAGCGCGCCATCACCAACCAGGCGGCGACCCGCTATCTGGCCCGCCACCACGAGAAGCTGGCCCGCAAGCACGGCTCGAACTCCTTCGTCCTGCTGCTGAAGGCCGTCAACACCCAGGCGTACGGCCCGGATGTCGTCGAGCTGGTCGCCGACGTGACCCGTGCGGCCCAGTCCCCGGCCCCCGAACCGGCCTCGCCGGACCCCGCTCCGGCGCCGTCGCGCAGGTCCCCCCGGGCGAAGAGCTAGTGCCGCGTCAGGCAGGGTTCGCCCGTCGACGAGCGGCGTCCGGTGCGGTGCCGCGAGCACCGCGGTCCTGCGCGGGCGGGGACGTGCCGGGGCCCCGCGTCAGCCGTGCGTACCCGCCAGGGCCAGCGGCAGCGACTTCAGCCCGTTGATGAAGTTGGACACCAGCCGCCGGGGCTCCCCGGCCGTGGCGTAGGGCGGCAGCAGGGCCCTCGCCTCCTCGTGCAGAACCCGGAGCTGGAGGCGCGCGAAGTGGGCGCCGAGGCAGACGTGCGGGCCGTCCCCGAAGGAGACGTGGGGGTTGGGGTTGCGGGTCAGGTCCAGGCGGTGGGGGGAGCCGAAGACGCGGTCGTCGTAGTTGGCCGAGGCGTGGAGGACGACGACCTTGTCGCCGGCGCGGACGTCCTGGCCGGCGAGGGTCGTGTCGTGGGTCGCCGTGCGGCGGAACGAGAGCACGGGCGGGTGCCAGCGCAGCAGTTCCTCGACCGCGGTGTCCGGTGCCGCCTCGCCGGAGCGGAGGCGCCGCTGCTGCTCCGGGTGTTCGGCGAGGGCGAGGAAGCCGCCGGGCGCGGCGCTGCGAACGGTGTCGTTGCCGGCGACGGTCAGCAGGAAGAAGAACATCTCCAACTCGCCGTCGTGGAGTCCGCCGGCGGCGAGCGCGGTCATGACGTCGTCACCGGGGTTGCGGCGCTTGTACGCCGCGAGTTCGCGGGCGTATTCGAACATCTCCTTGAGCATCGCGGGCGAGCGCGGGTTGACGGGTCTGCCGTCCGCGCCCCGTACGGGCGGCTCGTCCGGGTCCTGGTAGCCGGTGACGCGCTCCGTCCACGTCAGCAGCAACCCGCGGTCGCCCTCCGGGACGCCCAGCAGATCCGCGAGGTTGAGGAGGGCGTAGTCGTCGGTGACGGCGGTGACGAGATCGACGACGGGTCCGGTCGCGCGGGCCGCGGCGAGCAGTTCCCGGGCCCGGGTGCGGGCGGCGGAGGTGAAGCGGTCGACCCGGCCTGGGGTGAAGGCCCGGCTGACGAGCCGCCGCAGCCGGCCGTGGTCGCCACGGTCCTCCCCCGCCGCGCCGGCGACCGGCCCCGGCCCGGCCGTGCCGCGGGGGCACGGGTCCTGGTTGAGCATCATCCGGCGGACGAAGGGCAGATCGGCCGGGTCGGGGTCGCGGATCTGGGTGGCACCGGTCCAGGACGAGTAAGTCCGCGGCGCCTTGAGGACGTGCACGACGTCGGCGTGCCGGGCGACGGCCCAGAAGCCGGGCCCCGGGGGCCAGCCCAGCACCTCGTACTCGTCCTGCCAGGAGACGGGGTGACGGTCGCGCAGCTCGCGGAAGGCGAAGTGCGGCAACCCGGACGCGTACAGGCGCGGGTCGAAGACGTCCGGGACGGGCGCGGTGCTCATGCGTCGGCCCGGAGGAAGTCCTCGACGATCCGGATCAGTTGCAGGGGCGTCTCGTCCATGGCGTAGTGCCCGGCGTGGGCCAGTTCGGTGAGTTCGCCGTGCGGGAACGAACGCATCCAGGTGTCCTGCATCAGCCCGGCGTTGACGGCCGGGTCGAGTGCGCCGGTGACGGCGAGCGCGGGGACGGCGGAACCGTCCACCTCGGTGTGGAAGTCCTCGACGGCCCATGAGTCCAGCCAGGCGCGGAGGGCCTTGGGGTCGCTGCGCTCCACGGATCGCCGGACCATGCGGTCGAGCCAGGCGGCGGGCCGCACCGAACCGGTGGTGAGGTCGATGATGACCCGCCGGCTCTCCGGGCGTTCGGCGGCGTCGGCGAAGAGCCCCCACTGCTCCGGTGGCATCGGCAGCCCGTTGGCCGGGACCGGGGAGATGCCGACGATCCGCCGCACCCGGTCCGGCGCGAGGGTGGCGGCGCGCTGCGCCACGGCCCCGCCCATGGAGTGCCCGACGAGCGAGAAGCGGTCCCAGCCGAGGCGTCCGGCGAGGGCGAGGACGTCGGCGGCGCCCTCGGTCGTGGTGTACCCGCCCGGTGTGCCCATGGCCTCGCCGTAGCCGCGCAGATCGACCAAGGCGTAGGTGAACGACTCCAGGTCCAGGTCGGGGCGCACGGTGGCGTAGGCGTCGCGGTCCGCGAGCCAGCCGTGGACGGCGACGACCCGGTGCGGGCCGTCGCCGAGGAGCGTGTGCGGGAGCACGAGGGATGTCATCTGATTTCTCCCAGGAGGGCAGGCGAAGTGAGCCAGGAATCCCCTCTCTTCAGGGAGGGGAGGAGTCAGGTCTTCTCCGTTCGCGGGGCAGCGGATGGGCGCGGGCCGTACGCCACCACGGTGTACCGGTGCGCGTTGCGCCGCCAGGGTGCAGAACCGGCGCACTGTCGGACATGTCACACCCAGGGGGGACGGAAATTCCCGGTATGTACGCAACCGGCGCGCCCGCTCGTTGCTCTCTACCGGGGAGAGAGATCGTCACGGAGGTATCGAGTTGAGCCGCAGCCGCGTCCACACGCACCCGAGCGACCCGCTCGCCCGGCCGCCCCGTCGCCGGGGCCGGTGGGCCGCCGCGACCGCCGGCTCCGTGGCCCTGGCCGTGGCACTGGCCGGCTGTTCCGGCACCGCCCCGGAGGAATCGGAGGCGGACGGCAAGGGCCGGTCCCGGACGAGCATCACGGTGAGCCTGCGGGGCGAGCAGGCCAAGCCGGGTGAACCCGTGCGGGTGACGCTGGAGTCGGGTCGGCTGGACCAGGTGACGGTCACGGACTCCGGCGGCGGGAAGCTCGACGGCACGCTGTCCGCCGACGGGCGGAGCTGGACCTCGTCCCGGGTCGCCGCGCCGGGCAGGGCGTACGCGGTCGAGGCACGGGACGCCGAAGGCGGCACGGCCCGGGCGGAGTTCGCCACGGCCGCGGCGGAGAAGGTCAACAAGCTGGCGCTGGCGCCCGGCAAGGACTCCACCGTGGGCGTCGCCCAGCCGCTGTCGATCGTCTTCGACCACCCGGTGCGGAACAAGGCCGCCGTGGAGCGGCAGCTCAAGGTCACCACGTCGGACAACACCCAGGGCTCGTGGGGCTGGATGCGGGACTGGTCCGGCAGGGACCGGGTGGACTGGCGGCCGAGGGAGTACTGGAAGCCGGGCACCAGGGTGACGCTCGACGCCCGGCTGAACGGTGTCGACTCGGGCGCGGACGGCGGCTGGTTCGTCCGGGACTACGCGACCGGGTTCACCGTGGGCAGGCAGCAGGTGGTGAGGGTCGACCTCGACGGCCACCGACTGCGGCTCTACCGCGACGGGGTCCAGATCAAGGACGTGCCGATGTCCGCGGGCACACCGGGCGGCGAGAAGGCGTCCTGGCGTGGCACGGCGGTGCTGATGGCCAAGGAGGGCACGATCAACATGCGTTCGGAGACGGTCGGCCTCGGCGACGCATACGACAAGATGGTCGACTACTCGATGCGGCTGACCTGGTCCGGGATGTACGCGCACGCGGCCCCCTGGAACGCCGCCCACTTCGGCAGCGCCAACCGGAGTTCGGGCTGTGTGGGAATGAGCGACGCGGACGCCGCCGCGGTCTACGCGGAGGTCCGGATCGGCGACCCGTTCGAGATCACCGGCGGCGACGCCAAGGGCACCGTGGCGGTCAACAACGGCTACGGCGCGTGGAATCTCGACTGGACGGAGTGGCGGGCGAAGAGCGCGCTGCACTGACGTCCCGTCAGTGGACGTCCCCGGACGGGCAGGCTCACTGACGTCATGTCCAACAATCGTTACGCTCACGTAACTTACCCGCCAGTTACCAGAGGTAAGCACGGGAGGTTACCGTCGGGTCACTTTCAGACCGGCACGAGTCGGCCGGCACGATTCAGGAGTGAGCGATGGGACACCCCCACAACGCCCTGCGCACCTCGACGACCGGCGCCGTCTCGGCGGCGCTGCTGGCCGGGGCGGCCTTCGGGCTCGCCCCGGCCGCTCCCGCAGCGGCCACCGAGGTCTCGGCCGCCTCGGGTATACGATTCGTCGACATCCACGGTGACGGCGGCACCGTCCTCAAGGCCAATGTCGTCACCCCGGCCGGTGCCGGCGGCTCGCGCACCTACCCGGTGGTCGTCCTGCCCACCAGTTGGGCCACACCTCAGGTCGAGTACCTGGCGCAGGCCGGGAAGCTCGCCGACTCCGGCTATGTGGTGGTCACCTACAACGTCCGCGGCTTCTGGCAGTCCGGCGGGAACATCGAGGTGGCGGGCCCGCCGGACATCGCCGACGCGCGCAAGGTGATCGACTGGGCGCTCGCCAACACCCCGGCCGACCCGTCCAGGGTGGGCATGGCCGGCATGTCGTACGCGGCCGGCATCAGTCTTCTCGCCGCCGCCCACGACGACCGGATCAAGGCCGTGGCGGCCCTCAGCGGCTGGGCCGATCTCAACGACTCCATCTACAGCGGCCGCACCCAGCACCTCCAGGCCACCGGACTGCTCATCGGCGCCGGCTATCTCACCGGCCGCCCCAGCCCCGAGCTCCGTCAGTTCACCAAGGACTTCCTCGGCTCCCACCTGGACAAGGAGGACGAGATGATCGCCTGGGGGGAGAAGCGCTCCCCCTCCGCCTACGTCGACCGGATCAACCGGAACGGCGCGGCCGTCATGCTGGGCAACGCCTGGGGCGACAGCGTGTTCCCGCCGAACCAGTACGCCGAGTTCTACGAGCGGCTGACCGTGCCCAAGCGGCTGGAGTTCCGCCCGGGCGACCACGCGACCGCCGAGGCGACGGGTCTGCTCGGCCTGCCCAACGACACCTGGACCAGCACCCGCCGCTGGCTCGACCACCACCTCAAGGGTGTGGACAACGGAGTGGACCGTGAGCCGCCCGTGCGCATCAAGTCGCGCTCCGGCGGAGCCTACGAGACCTACCCGGACTGGAAGTCGGTGGGCGCCGACGCCCGCAAGATCACCCTGGACGGCACCAAGAGGATCCGCGCGAACATCGACTCGGGCGCCAACGGCGGCACCGTGATGCTCTCCAGCACCTTCGACCAGTTCCTGAAACTGCCCCCGGTCGCCTCGGTCCCGCTGCTCCCCCGGCGCTTCGCCGCGGTCTGGCAGTCGGAGCGCCACCGTTCCCCGCAGCGGATCAGGGGGACGGCGAAGCTCCACACCACGGTCACCAGCACCAAGGAGAGCGGCACCCTCGTCGCATACCTCTACGACGTGGGGCCGCTCGGCCTCGGCAAGCTGGTCAGCCATGCGCCGTACACGTTCCACGACCGGACACCGGGCGAGCCGTTCGCCGTAGACCTGGAGCTGTTCTCCACCGCCTACGACGTCCCGGCCGGCCACCGTCTGGCCCTGGTCGTCGACACAGTCGACCCGCTCTACATCGAGCACAACCCGTCCGGCGCGCAGCTGACCTTCTCCTCGCCCGCGACCGACCCCTCGTACGTGACGGTCCCGTTGCGCGAGCAGTGATCTCCGGCCGACGCCGAGCCGGGCACGGCTCTACGAGCTACTGCCCGGTTCCGGGGAACGCGCCTCGCGCACGCGGTCCTTGTCGACGTCACTCAACTCGATCAGCAGATCGACGGCCATACGCTGCTCTGCCCCCAATTTCGGCGGTGTCGAGGTCAGCGCAAACTATCCAGCCCGGCAAGGCACTTCCCGTCCCGACACGCGCCGAGTAGGACATAAGCGGTAATAGCCATCTAAAGGGACGGGAGCCGGGTCAGGCCTCGGCGGCCTCCGCGTACACCTGGGACAGCTCGGGCGAGCCGTGCACAGCCCAGTCGAGCCCCGCCTCCACCACGTTGATCTCACGCCCGGAGGCGAGCCGCACGACGGGGTGGCCGCCCGGCCAGACGTGCCAGGCGGCACCCCGCACCGTGCGGACGATCACGGTGCCCAGATACAGCCCCGCGTCGTTCCCCAGCCAGGGCAGCTCCTCCGGGTCGTCCCGCCAGCGCGGTGGCAACTGGTCGAGCGCTTCCAACGAGGCGGGGCTGTCATCCAGTTCGAGCCCCTGCTGCCCCACCCGCGCCCGCAGCAGCTCGCACTCGGACAGCAGCTCCGCGACACCCTCCGGATCGCCCCCGACGGCGGACCCCAGCGGCTGACTCCGCGCACCGTCGTGCCGTTTGCGCCAGTTGTCCAAGAAAGGGATGTTCATACCGATCAGCCTCGCATTCCCGTGGACGGGCGCACCACTGGGCGCGCGGGCACCGGCCGGAGAGCGCGGCCCCGGGCCCGGAATCGGTCAGAGATCGAGGTCGACCACGACGGGGGCATGGTCCGAGGCCCCCTTGCCCTTGCGCTCCTCGCGGTCGACGTAGCCGTCCTTGACGGCCCGGGCGAACGGCTCGTTGCCGTACACCAGGTCGATGCGCATCCCCCGGTTCTTGGGGAAGCACAGCTGACGGTAGTCCCAGTACGTGAACGGGTGGTCGTATTTCAGCGGGCGCGGCACCACGTCGGCGAGGCCCGCCTCGCGCAGTCCGGCCAGGGCGGCGCGCTCCGGCTCGGTCACATGTGTCATGCCCTCGAAGAAGGACGGGTCCCACACGTCGTCGTCGGTCGGCGCGATGTTGTAGTCGCCGAGCACCGCGAACGGGCGTTCCCCCGCCGCGTCCTGGGCGACCGCGGCCCTCAGCGCCTCCAGCCAGGCCAGCTTGTACGCGTAGTGCTCATGGGTGACCTCCCGGCCGTTCGGCACGTACACCGACCAGAGGCGTACCGGGCCGCAGGTGGCGCTCAGCGCGCGCGGCTCCTGCACGCCGCCGTACTCCGGGCCGCCGGGCAGGCCCTTCACGACGTCGTCCAGGCCCACCCGGGAGACCACCGCCACGCCGTTCCACCTGCCGTCGGCGTTGACAGCGGACTCGTAGCCGAGCTCCTTCAGGGCGTCCGCGGGGAACTGCTCGGCGGTGCACTTGGCCTCCTGGATGCACAGCACGTCCGTGCCGCTGCTCTCCAGCCAGGCGAGCAGCCGCGGAAGCCGGGCGGTGATCGAATTGACGTTGAAGGTGGCGATGCGCATGCCGCCAAGCGTAACCGCGGGGTCGGACGGTCACGGGCGGACCGGAGCCTTCGCCGGGGCCGGCCGGAACGGGCCGCGGACCCGGCCTGCGTCGGCCGGGGCCGGGCGGACGACACCGGCGGGCCGCGCCCGTCGGCCGTCCGGCGGGGTGGCGCCCTCAGAGCTCGGTGGACTCCCCCGGGGCGAGCCGGCGGTGCTCGGCGCCGCCCAGGTTCTGGATATGGGCGTCGTAGACGGGGCGGGCGAGATCGGTGAGCAGGGCGTCGTGGATGTCGATCGCCCGGTGCGGCTTGACCTCGCGTACGTACTCGATGACCTCCGCGACCTTGTTCCACGGGGCCATCACGGGAAGCATCAGCGTCTCCACCTGCTCGCCGGGCACCGTGAGGGCGTCGCCCGGGTGGAAGACCGATCCGTCCACGAGGAAGCCGACGTTGGTGACCCTCGGGAGGTCGGGGTGGATCACGGCGTGCAGTTCGCCGTGCACCTGCACGTCGAATCCGGCTGCGGTGAAGGTGTCGCCGTCGCCGACGGTGTGCACCCGGCCGGGGAAGCCCGCCGAGAGCTGCTCGGCGACGCTGCGGAGGGTCCACACCTCGACGGCGGGGTCGGCGTCGAGCGCGACGCGGAGCCGTTCCTCACTGAAGTGGTCCGGGTGCTCGTGCGTGACGAGCAGCGCGTCGGCCCCGGCGGCTGCGTCGACCTCGCTGAAGACGCCGGGATCGACGACGAGGGTCCGCCCGGCCTTCTCGAGGCGGATGCAGGCGTGCGACTTCTTGGTGAGCTTCAAGGGGATGTCCTTCCTCTCGCCTCCGGGCCCCGCACGACGCGGCGCACCCCGTCCCCGAGCGGATCCTTCCCCGCCCGGCCCCCTCCCGAACGGTGAGCGCCTGCCCCCGGGCCGGGTCCCCTCGGCGGGCCGGTCCCCTCGGCGGGCCGGTCCCCTCGGCGGGCCGGTCCCCTCGGCGGGCCGGTCCCCTCGGCGGGCCGGTCCCCTCGGCGGGCCGGTCCCTTCGGCGGGCCGGTTCGGCAGCCGGAGGGGCGCGGAGTGCGCCGCGCCCTCAGTCGCGGGGGGTCGTCTCCTCGCGGATCACCGACTGGGCGACCCGGAACGCGGAGTTCGCCGCCGGAACGCCGCAGTAGACGCCCGCGTGGATGAGGATCTCCCGGATCTCCGTGGGGGTGAGGCCGTTGCGGAGGGCGGCCCGGGTGTGGAAGGCCAGTTCGTCCAGGTGACCGCCCGCGACCAGGGCCGTGAGGGTGACCGCGCTGCGGGTCCTGCGGTCCAGCCCCTCCCGGGTCCAGACCTCGCCCCACGCGTAGCGCGTGACCAGTTCCTGGAAGTCGGCGGTGAACTCGTCCGCCTCCGCCGTCACCCGGTCGACGTGCGCGTCGCCCAGCACCGCGCGCCGGACCTTCATCCCCGCCTCGTACGGGTCGGGCCGCACCGCGCCCGAGGGGTGCGGCTGCTCGGCGGCGGGGGCGATCTCGGCGACGGGGGCCACCGGCGCGGAGACGGAGGGGACGCTGGGCGGCGCGGGGATCGCGTGGAGGGTGTCCTGCCAGGCCAGGGAGAAGTGGCGCACCAGCAGGTCGGTCACCGCCGCCGGCTGCTCCACGGGCGCGAGGTGCGAGGCGCCGGGAACCAGGGCGAGCCGTGCGTCCGGTATCCCCGCGACCAGCGTGCGCGCCTCGGCCGGCCCGGTCAGCTGGTCGTCGGAGCCCACCAGGACCAGTGTCGGCACGCCGACCCTGCCCAGGTCGGCGCGTACGTCGAAGGCCGCCAGGGCCTCGCAGGCGGCGATGTAGCAGCCGGGATCGGTGGTGCGCACCATCTGCACGGCCCACTCGACGATCGCCGGCTGCGCGGCCGCGAAGCCCGGAGTGAACCAGTGCTCGGGCGCCGTGCGCGCCATCGGGTCCAGCCCGTTGGTACGGACGATCACCCCGCGCTGCCGGAACTCGTCCGCGGTGCCGAACCTCGGCGACGAGGCGACTAGGGCGAGCGACGCGACCCGGTGCGGAACCCGCAGCGCCAGGTCGATGCCGACCGCGCCGCCGACGGAGCAGCCGGCGTAGCCGAAGCGGTGGACGCCGAGGTCGTCGAGCGTGGCGACGAGCCGGTCGGCGAGTTCGCTCACCGACCCGGCCGGGTGGGCGGGGGCGCCGCCGTGGCCAGGCAGGTCGAAGCGCAGCACCCGCCACTGCCGTGACAGTTCCGGCACCTGCCGGTCCCACATGTGCCATGTGGTACCCAGTGAGGGACCCAAGATCAGAACAGGAGCGTCTTCTGGCCCGTCAAAGCGGTATTGCAAGGTGTTCGGTGGTGTCTCACTCACCCGCCTGACCCTCTCATCTGTCACGAGATGTCACATCGCCGGGGGGTGGACCTTGCGGGCCTTGTCCCGCTCCGGCGCTGCCGGACCTGCCGACGAGCGTGGTCCACAACCAGCAGCCGGACTCCGAACCCACCTCAATCCTGCTGGCCATACGGCTCGGCTAGCCGCTCGGCTGGTGGTCCGCATGGCTCACGCTTGCCCCTCCACCGCAACCCCGTGCAGGCCATCCCATGTGGTCGCGGCTCCGCGAAGATCCTCTACATCCGGCTTGACGTACCACCGCTTGGTCGTCTTGCTATTTGTATGCCCGGCCCATCGCGCGAGGATGTGATCCGGGACACCATTGTTGGCCGAGAAGGTGAAGCACGACGAGCGTGCGTGGTAGAGCCTGACGCGACGGAGCCCGAGAAGCTCCATAAGTCGGTACGCGCGCCGACGAAGTTGCTTGATCGTGAAGGCATGGCCCGCCTCGTGCTCCAGCACGTAGCCGGACATCGCGTACGCCTCCCCCAGAGCGAGCCTCTCCTCGGCTTGGAGAGCCCGGAATGCTTTGAGGGCGCCCAGCACCAGAGCTGGCAGCGGAAGATCCCGCTCACCCGCAAGAGACTTGATGTCCTTCTCCACCACGTACCGGTTACCCATCATCGTGCGCGTGTTGGCAATAACGATCGTGGCGTTCTCCAAGTCAACGTCTTCCCACCGGAGGCCGCAGACTTCAGCTGGACGAAGCCCCATCAGCGAAAGAAGGAGCGCAGAATAGAGACGCTCACCCCTAATACCATGGATGAACTTCTGAACCTCCTGGACGTTCCAGGGCGGCACCTCCTCTTTCCCCTTCCGCTCTTCCTTGCGCGCCCTCCGGGGAATTGTCACGTGGGTAGCGACACTGACGTACAACAATCGCAGAGTAACGGCTCTCCCTAGCGCTTCCTTCAGCCGAGCGAGGCTCATATCCACAGTCGTGAAACTTATGTTCGCGTACTCAGCCCTAGCCTCCTTCAATGAGTCGAAGGTGCGCCGCAACTGCTTACGCTTCCCAGTTTCGGGGTCGATTCCTACGTCGACAACAAATCGGTATCTGACCTCCCCCTTCGAGTTCGGCGGAAGTTTCTTGATGGGATCGGGCAGAACGACCAGGGGCAGAGCGGCTCGCAGCCGCTTGTTGCAGGCCGGGCGCTGGGGCAGGTACGGGAACATACGGTGCAGATGCGCGTGGGCGAAGCGCAGCCATCGGGCCTCGCAGTGGAAGCCCAGCACGGGCTGGGCCACCGCAAGGGTCACGAGCTCGGCATCGGTCAGCCGCGGCGGACGTCAACGCCACCGCGGACCGGGCCAGGGTCGCCGGGCGCTCACCCTGCTCCCGGACTATCACCTGTGCTTCATCCGCGCCGACCATGTCGTCGGCGATGTCGCAGAGGCACTCGAACTGCTCGATCCTGCCAGGCTGCTGACGTTCATCTCAGGGCCCTCAGCCACCAGCGACATCGAACTCGACCGCGTCGAAGGGGTCCATGGCCCCCGCGTCCTCGACGTCGTCATCGCCATGGAGGCTGATCACGGGTGACGCCGTGACAACCAACTCTGCGGCACTCAGGAGAGTTGACATCGATCCCGGCCCCGTGCGCCGCATACACCTGAGGAGCCCGCGCCTCTCGGACAGCGGTGTTGAGGGTTCTGCCTATGCCACGGCCTGCAACTCCTCCTACTCGGCGTGGACTTCCGCGGGAGTCCTGTAGCCGAGTCCGGAGAGGAGGCGCTTTCGATTGTAGAACATCTCGATGTAGCGGACGATAGCCCGGTGGGCGTGTGCGCGTGTCGGGAACGTAGTTCGGTGCACGAGCTCGTTTTTGAGGGCACCGAAAAATGATTCGGCCATCGCATTGTCCCAGCAGACACCGGTGCGGCCGACCGACGCTCGCAGACCCAACGAACTGAGCTGGCAACGAAGTTCCCGAGACGTGTATTGACTGCCGCGATCGGAATGAAATCCACCCGCCGAAGCAGGAAGTGCTCGGCTGCACAGGCTCGTTCGGCCGGGCGGAAGACAGCGCGGGCCGAATCGGCACCCTCCACGTGCGGGATCGCGAGTGGAGTCGGGGGCTTGCCATGTCCGCCGACAGAGCCGCACTCATCGAGTGCGGCTCTGTGGATTGTGGATTACAGCAGCTCAGCTGATCGTGATGTCGTCGATGTAGCCGCGGTAAGCGCCGGTGCGCTTGCTCTCGTAGCTGACCAGGATGCGGCTGATCTGTTTGCCTTTGTGGTCGTCGAGGGTGACCGTGACCTGGTTCCAGGTGTCGAGGGTGAGCGCTGTGCACTGCTCGGCGGGCTCTATCCGGTGGCCCCTCTGGTCCCAGGAATTCCAGCTGTCGCGCAAGGTCGTGTCATCGGTGAACACCAGGTCCACGGTGACACAGGCGCTGTTGGTCTTCCCCTGAAAGGTCGTGCCTTCGCCCTGCGGGTAGATCCAGTATCTGAGAGTCTTTCTGTCGGCATAGGTGGTGCCGATGGCTAGCGGGCTGCTGCTGAGGTCGTAGACCTTCATGTAGGCGTGGGTGCCGTCGCTTGTAGAGAGTCCGGAGTACATGAGCGCGCCGGTGCCTGTGTGGGATCTTTCGCCGATGCGCACGCCTGCCTCGGGGTGGCCACCGACGTTGAAGCCATGAACGTTGACGCTCCGGCTTCCGTCGGCGTCGTCGGGCGTGTCGGTCCAGGTCGGTGCCGGGTCGCTCGGCTCGAAGCCGGAGCTGAAACTGCTGATCGTGGCCGGCTTGTACGGCGGGGCCGGAGGATCGGGCTGGATGAAACGCTGGTTGTCATAGCCCGCGTGGCAGTCGTACCACCCGACCGCCGCTCCGTCCTGCCGGCTGTCGCCGGTGATGTCCAGACACCCGGTCCTGCTCTGAAGTACGTACCAGGTGCTGATTGTGCCGTCGGCGTTGAGGTTCCACGTATCGGCGTATCTGCAGTCTACAAGCTCTACCGGAGCCGATGCCCGGTTGAAGAAACCTGCAGAGATCCAGCGGGCATCCAGGCACTGCGTGCCGCGACCTCCATTGACCTCGATATGCCGGTTCGCGGAATTGTGCGTGAACTTCTGTCCGGCCGACCCGTCGCAGGCCTTTATGACGACCTGTACGCCCGCGCGGCCGCTGTCCGGCGCGTCCAGGCATTTGCCGGTTTTCGGGTTCACCAGCGGCAGCGGCTGGTCGGTGATCCGGGTGGTGAGGTTGGGGTCGCCCGAACGCTTCACCCGTACGCCTTGCACCGACTTAAGCACATTTCCTGAGGGGTCGGTCTGCACGAGCCTGCCACTCGGCCCCAGGACGACGACGTCCTTGAGCTTGGCCACGTCGGCCGCGGGCGCCGACCGCACGCCGGAAGAAACGAGGCCTTGGAAGGCGGTGAGGCTGCCGCTGTCGAGCGCCGGGTTGTCGGATGCGTCAATCACCACCCGGACCGGCAAACGGGTCTTATCAGCGTAGACTCCCACCTTCTCCCCGATCTTCGCCTTGATGCCGCTCCTGACGGCATCGTCGGTTTTCTGCCCCGACATGCGGACGGCGTCTCCGACGAAGGTCTCGTCGGCGGCTCCGTAGTCCGGCGTCAGTCCGTTGACCGGCTTGCCCGGCTTGAAATCGGCGATCCCGGCCTCGAACATCCGCTTGGCCGCGATCGCCTCCCTTACGTTGTCGAGGTTTCCCTTGGGCAGGTAGGTCATCTCCATGCCCTGCTTATTGGGCGCAGAGAACTCCTTCTGGAGGTTGCCGAACTTCACCATGGCATCGGCCGCGGGCTTGGTGGGAGATGCGAGGGAGTCCGCGAACTCGCCGACCAGCCGCGTGTACTTGTCGGCAGCCCCCGGAACGCTGCCGATCTTCCCGGCGGGGCCGAGCAGCTGCTTGATGGCCTTGTTGTTCTTGCCGAGCTGCCCGTTGTCCGACTTGACCTCGGCCAACACCTCGTCATGCCAGCTGGAGTTCCAGATGTCGCTGTGGGCCGCGCTCATTGCTGTCGCGTCGCCGTCGAACGATCCGACCTCCGCGGAATTGGGCACCGGGCCCTCGGCGGAGGCATCCGAGATGCCTGCGGCTTCCTGAAGCAGGTCGTCGGCCGCCGACTGGATCTCGTCGATGAGCACCTCGTCCGTCACAGTGCCGTCGACCGCCGATTGCGGGTCCGGGGCCAGGGCTTGCAGGTCCTGCGCCAGGGCTCCTGCATGCCTTCGCGCAGCATCCACCGCGGGCTGCACCTCCTCCCCGGTCAGGCCCGGACCCGCGGCGGCTTCGTCCAGGAGGCTGACGGCTTCATTGATCTCCCCCAACGCTCGCGTCGAGGCGGCCTCCACCGCGGGAAATGCCCTCACCGGCGAAGTCGGGCGCGGCAGGACCGGCCGCGACAGGCTCGCGCCGCGGAACGCGGTACTGAACGTTCCCCCCCGCACCTGCCCCGCAGGACTAAGAGAGGCAAGAGTGGTGAACCAATCGAAGACCTTTAGGAAAGTTGCCGTCTTCGGATTGTTCGCTTCCCATCTCGCCCATTGCTCCGGCCCCCAACCGCAACCGGACTTCGGGCACTGGGCCGCCGAGGCCGTAGCCCCGCCCGGCAGGGCAGGCGGAACGATCGCGAGAGTGCTCCCTATCGCGAGCGCCGCCACGGCGCTGGCGAACCGTCTTCTGAATACGACGTGTGGAGTCGTTGTCATGGATGATTCACGCTTCTACTCGGGGCCGACTTGGCGCAGCCAGAAGGCCAGTCCGAAACGGAGTGGAGCCGTGAAGAAGCGGATCAGTTCATATCGGACGATCCGCTACTGGAACTCTGGACCCCTGATGGCGGGACGAACAGCGTAAAATTACCTGCACCATTACCGGCTTTTCCGTCAATGTCATTGCCTGAGCGCGGCAAGCATTTCCTGGTGACATTCCAGTAGCGCGGTCGCCGTACTCAGCACGCTCCGCGTTCACAAGGAGCTGTCGAAATCCGACGCCGTCAAGGCGCAGGCCGGGGCGGCGGCCCCACGCCCGGGTACCGCAGTTGATGTAGCGGGATGGTCCGTGGAGTTGGGGGTTGACGTGCGGAAACGCGCCGTCGGCTGGTGGGACGGCGTGTATCTAGGGCTGGTGGTTCGTGCTGGTCAGCGGCTCGCGGGCGCGAGCTGGCAGATCCGTGGCGGTGGGTCGAGCTTGAGGGTGTTCAGCAGGTCGCGTTGGGGCTTGGTGATCTCGGTGCGCTGCTGGAAGGTGCCAGCGGGGCCGGTGAAGGTGCCGAGCTTGATGCGGTCGAGTTCGTGGCGCAGTGTCGGCCAGGTCTGCCCGGTCTGGGTCTCGGCGATGCGGGCCAGGAGCAGGGCGAGCCAGCAGAGCAGGGCGTGAGCGCGGATGCGTTCCTCCTTGCGGTGGAACACCGGCCGCAGGTCGATGACCTGCTTCATGTCCCGCCAGCCGCGTTCGACTTCGAGGAGCTGCTTGTAACCGAGCGCGATGTCCTCGGTGGTCATCTTGGGGTCGGAGGTGCGCAGCAGGTACTTGCCGTCCAGGTTCTCCTCGGCCTTGATCTTCGCGGCGTCGATGCGCAGCAGCCCGCCGGGCGTGACGCGCAGGTAGCGGTTGAGTCCGGGCTTTGGTGGAGATCACCCCGCGCAGCTGGACCCGCTGGGCAGGTGTGAGCTTGTCGGTGTTGTCGATCAGGTCGGTGAGGTGGGCGACGAGGCGGTCCCTGGTCTTGGCGTCGCGGTGGGCGGCGTCGGGGTTGAAGCAGATGACGAACCGCTCGTCCTCGCGGATGCGGGCCTCCTTGACTCTCAGGTTGTCGCGGACGTCCTGGTAACGGCCCTGGCGGGCCAGTGCCTCGGTGGCCTCGGCAGAGCCGGAGCGGCGTTTCTCGCCGATGATGTAGTGGTGGTCGCCCGTGCGCAGGTGGTGGCGGTTGCGTTCGGAGGCGAAGCCGCGGTCGGCGACCCACACGATCCTGGAGAGTGTCCAGTCGCGCATGTCGTCCTTGACCTGCCGGATCAGCGCCGAGTCGCTGGTGCAGCCGGGCCAGGACCATATCCTCACCGGGATGCCGGTGCGGGTGACGGCCATCCCGATCACGACCTGCGGCAGGTCGTCGCGGTGGTCCTTCGACTTGCCGAACGACCGGAACCCCCGCACCTGGTGCTCGTCACTCGCCTCGTCCTCGGCGACGGGCGGGCCCCGTTCGTCCCGGGGGACGGCCTCGTCGGCGTCCTCGGTCTCGAAGTAGGTGGAGGTGGTGTCGAAGAACAGCAGGTCGACCTCCAGGTTGAGGAGGTTGGCGACTTGGTGGAACACCTCTTCCTCGAGCGTGGCGGAGATCTCGATCAGCCAGTCCATCGCCCGGTGGAAGGCGTGGGGCACCGACAGGGGTTACTGGCGGTGATCTTCTTCGGTGCTGGCTCGCCGACCCCTCGATGCCCAGCTGTCGAGCCTGGGCAGCCAGACAGATCCAATGAGAGGCCGCATCCGGGCCCATACGCTCTGTGATGTCGTCATGCCGCACGGGCCACCAGGACACGGTGACAATCCGTCGCCTGCGTCGGGGACCGTCACACTGGAGAAATCGGACGGAAGGCAGGGGTGGAGATGGACGGACAGCCGCACGGGACAGACAGCAGACGCCCTGATCCCGCGACCGTTCGTTTACGGGCAGCCACCCGAGCCTTGCGGCTGCATCTTGACGGCCTGCCTGCGGTGTTCCACTTCGACGGGGCGGGCGACCAGTTCCTGGCCGAGTCGGCGTTCCCTTTCCCTCGGTGGCGCTACGCATGTGCGGACTCACTGCTCGGCTCGGAAGCTGCGTGCGCCACGAGGCCGGGCATTCGGGCCGATACGCAGTGGGTGGCCCAGCGGCAGCGCCGCCCGCTGCGGGCAATCGAGGCGTTCGCAGACGCCGCAGCAGGATCGAGGAGCGGACCTTGCCGCTGAGGAACGCTGAGGCACCCTGCCAGCACCTGCCCGGCGGGGGCCTCAGCGACCATCACGTGTCACGTTGCTGTCACCACCGTCGACGCACCTGGGAGCAGTTCCGGGTCAGGGAGTCGCGGTCGAGACCACAAACACCATGGGTGCGGACGGATCGGTCAGATCCACGGCGATGTCCTGGTTGGGACGCGGATCGCGCTGCTTGTGCGCGGTTCCGGCCCACGCCGCCTCGGACCGGAAGACCCAGCCGACGGTGTCCGCGTCGCGCGCGCCGATGGTGACCTCGCCGGTCCTCAGCCGCGCACGACTGGTACCGACGTCGTTGAGGAACGCGTCGAGCCCGCCGGCGGTGGTACGGAACTTGACGTACAGCCGGCTCGACTTCCAGTTGCTGGTCTCGTAGTAGGCGACCTCGGTGGAACGGGCCGGGATCGGCACCTCGAAGACTCGGCGCTTCATCTTGGACGGCCAGCTCTCGCGCAGCCCGGTCGCCGACGACTCGGCCTCCTTGTCCCGGCCGCTGTCCCTGCTCTGCTCCGCGGAGATCACCAGGTAGCCGGCGGGAATGCCGATGAGCAGCACGATGACGACCGCGGTCAGCACACGGCGCCAGATCATGTGCCGCCGATCCTCGGGGGGACGCACGCTCTCCTCTACGGGCGGGGTCTGTCGGTGCAGGGTCTTCACTCGGGGTCCTGGGGGGTGGGGCGGGCACTGTCGCCGGTTTCGCCGATCCCTCCGGCGCTGCGGAGGACCTGGGCGTAGCGCTCGAATCTCTCGTACCGCTCGACACGGCGCCGTTTGGCGCGCCGGAACCGGCGGGCGACGAGCCGCGCGAGGTCGGCCGCGCCGACCATACCCGCCTCGGGGCCGAGCTGGGCCTTGGCGATCCGGGCCTCGGGCCGGTAGCCGCGGCCGGTGAGGTGGCGCCGGAAGGCGTCCCGGGCAGGCCCGATGAGCAGGTCGTCGGCGGCGCTGACGCCGCCGCCGATGACGAAGCACGACGGGTCGAGGGCGGCCGCGAGATTGGCGATGCCGACGCCGAGCCACTGCCCGATGTCCTGGAGGAGCTCGACGCACATGGCGTCGCCCTCCCGGGCCAGCTCCGTGATCAGCGGGCCGGTGATGTCGGGGATGTTGCCCTTGACCCGCTCGATGATGTTGTAGGCGACCGGCGAGTCCGCGGCTGCCAGCTCGCGTGCCTCGCGGACCAGGGCGTTGCCGGAGCTGTACTGCTCCCAGCAGCCGCGGTTGCCGCACGGGCAGCGGTGTCCCCCGGGCACGACCTGCATGTGGCCGAACTCGCCGGCGACGCCGTACTTGCCGCGCTTGACCCGGCCGTCCTCCAGGATCGCGCCGCCGATGCCGGTGCCGAGCGTGATCATGACGAGATGGTCCTCGCCTCGGCCGGCGCCGAAGCGCCACTCGGCCCAGGCGGCGGTGTTGGCGTCGTTGTCGACCATGACCGGGACGGCGAGGCGGTTCTGCAGCGAGTCCCGCAGCGGCTCGTTGCGCCAGGCCAGGTGGGGGGCGAAGAGCACCTTGGAGCGGTCGGCGTCCACCCAGCCGGCCGCGCCGATGCCGACGGCGTGCACGTCGTGCCGGTCGGACAGGTCGAGGACCAGCTCCACGATGGTGTCCTCGACGACCTTGGGGCTCTTGGACTTGTCCGGGGTCTCGGTGCGGACCTTCTCCAGGATGATCCCGTCGGCGTCGACGACACCGGCCATCACCTTGGTGCCGCCGATGTCGATGCCCACGGTGGGGACGCGGGGCGCGGTGAGGTGCGAGCGCCGCTCCCGGGTGCCGACGGTCCGCAGGACGGTGGCGCGGGCGGAGCCCCGGTGGGCGAAGTCGCGGTACGTGCTCAAAGCGTCCCTGCGGGTCGTGGGGGCGGGTCCGGGGGCACCGGAGGCGGGCGGCGCCCGCCGTGCCCGATTGTGCCATCCGGGGGCCGCCCCGGCCCTGAGCGCTCGCGGCGCGGACCGCCCGCCCTGCCGCCGGGCGCGGGGCGGGAGGCGTGTCGGCCGGTGCGGGAGGCGTGCGTGATGTCACACCACGGGCACCGGACGTGACCGCCCGGCTCCGTCGACCGCGCCCGCCGGAGCCCCGGCCGCCCCCGTCGTTCCCCGGACCCGTGGAGTCCCCTGGCCGTGATGCCGCGCCCCGGCCCGCGGAAGCTCCGTCCCGCTCAGTCGCTCCCCGGTCAGAGCGGCCGTCCTGCGCCTCCCCCGATGCCCTGGCGGTCGGGGGTCAGCGCGGCGGCACGGCGGACCGGGTCGGGGTACTTGCGGTCGACCGCCTCGTCGAGGAGCCGCAGCTCGGTGCGTACCGCCGTCCGGTGCCCCTCGGGCAGTCCGGCGTCCATGAGTCCGTCGAACAGCGCCCGCAGTCGCCGGCAGATCTGCAGGGAGCCGGCGCCGTACTCGCGGATCTCCGTGACCGCGAGCTGCAGGAAGTCCTCCCAGGAGCGGCCGGGGACCTCGAGCCGGGGCACTCCGCGGGCGTCGTGGAGGGTGTAGCGCCCGCTGAGTTCCGCACGGCCGATGGTGTGCAGGAACGCCTCGATGTGGTTCAGGACCTGCACCGCCGTGGTGGGGTCGTTCACCGCCGGGGACAGCGCCCTGATGGCGATGTCCACCAGGATGCGCAGCCCGAAGGCGGGATCCTGCTCGATCGTCCGTTCGACCCCGAGCGCGACCAGCCCGGTCAGCTCACGGGGCGGGGGCGGCGAGGCGCCGTGCAGCACGAACAGCGTCGCGCCGGGCGGTACGAAGTCGCCCACCGGGTGGGTGAGCACCACGAAGCAGTCGTGGCGTTCGGCGAGGGCCGCCAGCCGCTCCGGGTGGAATCCCTGGAGCGCCCCGCCCGTGGCACAGGGCACCGACGTCACCGGGCCTTCGGGAGGTGGCCTCGCCGCGTCCGCCGCCCGCAGGGTGCCGCGCGCGGCGAGCAGCGTCCCCCGGTCGAGCACCCGCCGTCCGGCCCGTGCGACCAGTGCCGCGATGGCGACGGGCCGCAGGTTGTGGATGAAGCGGTTCAGGTACATGAGCAGCAGCACCAGGCTGACGGCGACCGCCGCCCCCGCGAGCGTCACGCCGATGTCCGGCACGAAGTCCGTCTCGATGCTGCGCAGCAGCGAGAAGGAGAAGGCGAACGTCCCGGAGAAGGTCGCGAGCACGGCCTTCTGGAGCCGGTCCCGGTACCAGAGCCGCATGTAGCGCGGTGACAGCGTCCCGGTGGCCTGCTGGACCACGAGGATGCCGATGGTCACGACGAAGCCGAGCAGGGCGACCATCGCGCCGACGATGGAGCTGAGGACGCTGCTGGCGGTGGAGGTGGAGTACCGCCACTCCTGCGGCACCCGGACGGCTCCGTCGAGCGCCACGGCGGCGTCCGCGAGCAGCGAGCCGAGGACGATCCCGATCAGCGGCGCGATCCAGAGGCTGGCCATGACGTACTGGCGCAGCGCGAACGCCGTCGCCCAGGACAGGGGCGCACGGGCGCGGCGGCTGGTCTCCCGGTGCGCGGTTGTCGCCTCCACGCTGGAGCCCTTCCCCCGCACTCCGGCTACTCCTCCCGAAAAGCCCGGAATGCTCCTATTGCCTAAGCTGATGGGGCGGCATCCGTTCGCGACCCAGGGCGAAAGGGGCTCGGGATGGGCGACTACCCCCTCATCGAGGACCACGGGCTGATCGGTGACCTGCAGACCGCCGCACTGGTCAGCACGCAGGGCACGATCGACTGGTACTGCACCCCGCGGTTCGACTCGCCGAGCATCTTCGGCTCGCTGCTGGACAGCGAGAAGGGCGGGTACTTCAAGGTCGCTCCCGTGGACCGGACGTACGCCACCAAACAGCTGTACCTCCCCGACACCGCGGTCCTGGTCACCCGCTTCATGACCGAGGCGGGCGCGGGCGAGGTCGTCGACTTCATGCCGGTCACGGGCTCCACCGCGACCCAGCGGCACCGCCTGGTGCGGCTGCTGCGATGCGTCCGCGGCAGCCTCACCTTCAAGGTCGACATCGTTCCGCGGTTCGACTACGGCCGCTCCGCGCACAAGCTGCACTACACCGAGCGCGGGGCGGTGTTCGTCGCCGACGACCTGGAACTGACCGTCCACGCGGTCCGCGAACCGGGGGACGTCCGGCTGGCTCCGCTCGACCTGGGCGACAACGACATGCACTTCACCCTCACCCTGGAGGCCGGGCAGGAGCGCGGGGTGGTGCTGGAGACCTTCGCCGACGGCCCGCCGCGGCACGTCCACCACGCCGAGTTCATGCAGCTCTTCGACGACACCGTGCGGTTCTGGCGCGACTGGCTCAGCCAGTCCCGCTACTCGGGCCGCTGGCGGGAGGCGGTCGAACGGTCGGCCATCACGCTGAAGCTGATGACGTACGCCCCGAGCGGGGCGATCGTGGCGGCACCGACGGCCGGGCTCCCCGAGCAACTCGGCGGCGAGCGGAACTGGGACTACCGGTTCACCTGGATCCGCGACGCGTCGTTCTCCGTGTACGCCCTGCTGGGCCTCGGCTTCACCGACGAGGCCCAGGCCTTCATCGGCTGGCTGCGCGACCGCGTCCACGAGAAGGCGGGTCGCGACGGCGACTCGGGACCGCTGAACATCATGTACCGGGTCGACGGCTCCTCCGACCTGGAGGAGGAGATCCTCGACGACTGGGAGGGCTACGAGGGCTCCAGCCCCGTCCGGATCGGGAACGGCGCCGCGTCCCAGCTCCAGCTCGACATCTACGGCGAGGCGCTGGACAGCATCTTCTTCGCGCACGAGCGGGGCATCCAGCTCGACCACCGCGGCTGGACCTCCCTGCGCACGCTCCTCGACTGGCTCAGCGACCACTGGGACCAGCCCGACGAGGGGCTCTGGGAGACCCGGGGCGGGCGCAAGGACTTCACGTACGGACGTCTGATGTCGTGGGTCGCCTTCGACCGGGCGCTGCGGCTGGCGGCGGCGAGCGGCCGGCCCGCGTCGCTCGCTCGCTGGGCCGGTGAGCGGGACAAGCTGTACGACCAGGTCCTCACCCGCGGCTGGAACCACCAGCGGCAGGCGTTCGTGCAGCACTACGACAGCGACGTGCTCGACTCGTCGCTCGTACGGATGTCGACGGTGGGGTTCATCACCCCCGACGACCCGATGTGGACCTCCACGCTCGACGCCATGGACCGCGAACTGGTGAACGACAGCCTCGTCTACCGGTACAACCCCGAGGCATCCCCCGACGGTCTGGCCGGCTCCGAGGGCACCTTCTCGCTGTGCACGTTCATGTACGTCGACGCGCTGGCGCGGGCGGGCAGGCTGAACCAGTCGAGGCTCGTGCTGGAGAAGATGCTCACATACGCCAACCACCTCGGCCTGTACTCCGAGGAGATCGCCCTGACCGGACGTCAGCTGGGCAACTTCCCGCAGGCGTTCACCCATCTTGCGTTCATCGACACGGCGATCACTCTGGACCGGGAGCTCAACCGGGTGCGGGGGGAGGCCCGCACCCGGACCGCCCCGGCGGAGAGCAATCTCTGAACGGCCCCGCCTTCACCGGCCCCCGGCGGGCGAGCCCTTCGCGGGCCGTCCGTCCGGGCCGGGCCCCAGCAGCACGACCCGGTCGCCCGGGCCCGGCCGCGCGGGCCGTTCCTCGGTGACCGGGTCCATACGGCCGTCGGCCCGCAGGACGAACAGCGCGTCGTGACCGGGCGGCGGGGGTTCGCCCTGCGCCCCCACCGTGAACCGGGCGCCCCGCGCGTGGCGGGCCGCCAGCACGTCCCGCCCGAGGCCCGGGCCGAAGAGCACGTCCGGGCCGGTACGGGTCGCGACCGCGTTCGTACCGTCCGCCGGCGGGCCGACCCGGTGGACCGGTCCGTCGACGCTGTCCTGTGCGACGACGGAGACGAGCGCGTTGAAGTCGTCGTCGTCGGTGAGCAGGAGTACGGCGGTGACGTCCTCGAGGCGCCCGGAGGGGTCGGTGGCCGCGGCCAGGAGATCCCCCGGGGCCTGCGCGATCCCGGCCTGCCGGACGCGCTGCCGCTGTTCCTCCGTCGCGGTCCACATCGCGACGTCCAGCCCGGCGGACTGCAGGCACCGGGCCAGTTCGACGGACCAGGGCCGCCCGCCCACCAGCAGCGGCCGGGCGCGGGCCGAGCGGTTGATGCCCAGCGCGGCGGCGACCGGTGCCGCGGTCAGCCCGTAGACCAGGACGGTCCCCACGATCACCAGGAACGTGACCGGAAGGATCTTGTCCGTGCCGGAAAGCCCCGCGTCGGCCAGGGTGGCGGCGAAGGCGGAGGCCGTGGACGCCGCGACGATCCCGCGCGGCGCCATCCAGGCGATGAACGCCCGCTCCCCGTTCGGCAGTCCGCGCCCATGGGTGGAGAGCCAGGCGACCAGCGGCCGGACCACCAGGACGAGCGCGCCGATCAGGCCGAGCGTGGGCAGCAGGACGGGACGGACGGACGCCGGGGTCACCCCGGCCGAGATGGTCACGAACAGCAACCCGATGATGAGCTGCACCAGGGTCTCGAAGAAGGGGCGCCGGGCCGGCATACCCAGGCCGGGGAGGTTGGCGACGGCGAGCCCGGCGACGACCGCGGCGATCAGCCCCGTGTCGTCGCGCACGACGTCGCAGCCCGCCGACACCGCGACCACCGTGGCGAGCTGGCCCAGCGTGCCCAGCGTCTCGCCGAGCCGGAGCCGGTGGAGGAGGAACCACAGCACAGCGGCACCCACCACGCCGCCCGCCAGCCCGACCAGCCAGCTGAGCAGGAACTCGCCCGGGTGGAAGCCCCGTCCGAACCGGAAGTCGCCCGCGAGCAGCGAGTGCAGGACCAGCGCGCCGAGGATGGCCCCGACGGGGTCGACCAGCGTCCCCTCCCAGACCAGGATGCGCCGCACCCCGTCCGGAGGCCGCACATGGTCGAGCAGCGGCCCCACCACCGTCGGCCCGGAGACGACGAGAACCGCGCCCAGCAGTACGGCCACGGGGAAGGGGATGCCGAACAGCGCGGGGGCGAGCGCCATCACGGACGCCCAGGTGGCCAGGACGCCGAGGAGAAGGAGCCGGCGCACCACCGAGCGGGTGGCGCCTCGAAGCTGGCGCAGCCGCAGGCCCAGCCCGGCGTCGTAGAGGATCACCGCGACGGACAGCGAGACGATGGACGAGAAGTTCTCCGGTGCCAGCTTGTCCGGGTGGACGACGTCGGTGAGGGCGCCGGCCGTGAAGCCGGCGGGCAGCAGCAGGATCAGCGCCGGGATGCGCAGCCTGCTCGCGACGATCTGGGAGCCGACCGCGAGCAGCAGGGTCAGGGCGATGCCCAGGAGGAACTGGTCGGGAGGGAGCACGAGCGGCCGTCACTCGCTCCCGGCGGGCCCGGCGCCCCCGCCCGTTCGGAGATCGGACTCGGAGAGGGACTCCAGCTCCGCGTGGGTGTCGAGCCAGTAGAGCAGCACGAGCGCCGGCCCGACGAGGAGCACCGCGACGAGGGTGACGACCAGCAGCCACACCAGCGTCGAGGGGGCGCCCGCCGCGTCCTCGACGGTCAGGGAGGTCGGGATGAGGTAGGGGCGCTGGGCGACGCCCCAGGCCGTGACGGAAGCGGCGACCACGCCCACGGCGGTGAACCGGGACCAGCGGGTGTGTCCCCGCAGGAGCATCACCGCCGTCGCCGCCGTGCAGACCACGGCCACGAGGGCGAGCACGAGCCCGGCTCCCCGGGTGAGCCCGCTCCACAGGTGGGGGGCGTCGCTCGGGACGACGAAGAGCGCGGCCACTCCGAGCAGTGCGGCGACGGTCAGGCAGGCCAGCGCCCGGCGCCGGAAGTAGCCGACGAGATCGGGGGCGTCCCAGCGCTCGGCGTCGCAGGAGAGGAACACCGCGCCGAGGAAGGCGGTTCCGGTCACCGTGAGCAGCCCGAAGAAGAAGGACGTCGGGTTGGCCCAGGCGTCCGCCGACGCGGTGGTGCCGGGCGCGACCCGACCGGAGGCGATGCCGCCGACGGCGGCGCCGAGGAAGTACGGGGTGAGCAGCGAGGAGACGGCGAACATCGCCCCGTACAGCCGCCGCCCGGCCACCCGCTTGATGGGCTTGCGCAGCGCGAAGCCGGCGCCGCGCAGGACCAGGCCGACCGCGGCGAGGGCCAGCGGCAGCCACATCGACGAGAACACCGTCTGGAACAGCACCGGGAATCCGGTCCACATGATGACGAGGACGAAGATCAGCCAGACGTTGTTGACCTCCCACACCGGTGCCATGGCGTGGTCGATCAGCCACCGCGGCCGCTTGCCCCGCTCCGCGCCGCCCGCGGTGAGGTCCCAGAATCCGGCGCCGTAGTCGGTGCCGCCGGCGCAGGCGTAGGCGGCGACGGCGAGCAGCAGCACCAGGGCGACGATGCCCGCGGTCGTCATGGCGTACCGTCCTGCCCTGCCCGGGCCCCGGTGCCGGCGGCCGCGCCCGGCACGTCGTCGCGAGGGCCGTAGGGCGTCCCGGTCTCCGGCCTCTCGGCCGGGGGGCCCGTCCCCGCCGCCGCGTCCGCGAGCCGCCAGCGGGTGCGCATCTTGAGCAGCACCGCGAGGAAAGAGCCGAAGATGAAGACGTACACGACGATCACGACGCCGAACATGATCCAGAGGCTGGAGGACCGGGTCGCCGTGACCGCCTCGGCGACCCGCATGTTCTGGTACACGATCCAGGGCTGCCGCCCCACCTCGGTGGTGATCCAGCCGCACTCGACCGCGATGACGGAGGCGACTCCGGCACAGGCGGCGCTGCGGTAGAACCACCGGGACTCCGGTAGCCGTTCGGCCGCGGGCCGCTTCCGTCTGCGCCACACCACCCACGCGTACCAGAGCACGAGGAGGATCATCAGCGAGCCGATGACGACCATGATGTCGAAGGCCCAGTGGGCGATCGTGGCCTGGGTGGGGTTGGGCCGGTCGGAGGCGGGCACGGAGGTGAGGCCGGTGACCTGGGTGTCGGGCCGGAACCCGGCCAGGATGGAGTCGAGTTGGGGGATCTTGATGCCGCCGGTGACGGTGCCGTCCGGGTGCAGCCGGCCGAAGATGTACTCGGGCACATGGGTGTCGGTCTCCCAGACCAGTTCCATCGCGGCGAACTTCACCGGCTGCTTGTGGAACACGGAGCGGGCGATGGAGTCGCCGAGCACGAACTGGACGGGGGTGAAGACCGCCGCGACGGTGAACGGGACCGCGAACCCGAGCCGGTGGTAGCGGTCCCTGCGGCCCTTCAGGATCCCCACGGCGTAGACCCCGGCGACGACGTACCCGGCCGTCAGGAACATCGCCACGACGAAGTGCCAGTACTGCGGCCCGAACATCGGCGTGAAGATCGCCTTCCAGACGTCGACGTCCACGGGGTTGCCCGCGGAGTCGAGCCGGAAGCCGCGGGGCGTGTTCATCCAGGAGTTGGCCGCCAGGATGCCGAACGCCCCCAGGAGGGCGGTGGCCGGCAGCGGCACCCCGAGGAGGAAGTGCGTCCGCGCGGGCAGCCGCCGCCATCCGTAGAGGTAGATGGCGATGAGGACGGCCTCCAGGAAGAACGCCCATGCCTCCACGCCGAACCCGATGCCGAAGACGTCGCCCCAGCGGCCCATGAGCCCCGGCCAGAGCAGCCCGAACTCGAAGGAGAGCACGGTGCCGGTGACGACGCCGACGGCGAACTGGACGGCCATGACGGCCGACCACCGCCGGGCGAGCAGCAGCGCGGTGGGGTCGTTCCGGCGCAGTCCGCGGTAGTGCATGATCAGTGTGATCAGCGGCAGCGCCACTCCCATGGGCACCAGGATGATGTGGGAGGCGAGTGTGAACGCCATCAGTTCCCGGGCCGGGAGCAGTTGGGCGGGTGCCTCCGCGAGCAGCAGGTGCGCCCCGGCCGGCAGGAGTACCGGATTGTGCATGTGTGCCTTCGGTCGTCGGAACCCTTCGGATCGGTCGCGGCGTCAGCCGCCGGTCGCGAACCCGGGGAAGAGGGTCATGCCTCCGTCGACGTACAGCGTGGTGCCCACCACGTAGTCCATGAGGTCGGAGGCGAGGACGGCGACGGCGTTCGCGATGTCGTCGGGCTCCCCGACACGGGCGTACGGGATGAGGGTGAGCAGGTCCCGTTCGGCGTCGGGTGTGTCCCAGGCGTCGGTGTTGATCGGGGTCTTGATGGCGCCCGGCGCGACCGCGTTGACCCGGATCTTCTTCGGCGCGAGCTCCTGGGCCAGGGTCTCCATCATCATCTGCACGCCGCCCTTGGAGGAGGCGTAGTTGACGTGGCCGGCCCAGGGGATGACCTGGTGGACCGAACTCATGCAGACGATCTTCCCGGCGGCGCGCGACACCTCGGGGACGACACCGCGCCGCAGGAACTCCTTGACCGCCTCCCGGGCGCACAGGAACTGGCCGGTGAGGTTGACGTCGATGACCTTCTGCCACTGGGCGAGCGTCATGTCGGTGAGCGCGGCGTCCCGCTGGAGGCCGGCGTTGGCGACGAGGATGTCGATGGTGCCGAACTCCTCGACCATCCGCCGCGTCATCGCGACGACCTGCTCCTCGTCGGAGACGTCGGCCTCGTGGGCGTAGGCGCGGACCCCTGCGGCGGTGATCTCCTTGACGACCGCGTCGGCGGCCTCCTGGCCGGCCACGAAGTTGACGACGACGTCGGCGCCGGCCCGGCCGAGCGCGATCGCCGTCGCCTTCCCGATGCCCGAGTTGGCGCCGGTGACCAGTGCCTTCTGGCCCTTCAGCAGTTGCGGAACCGGGTGCGGTGCTGCTCCGGCCTGGGAATTCACGATGCCTCCTGGGACGTGCCTGCCTGCGACCCGGGGCCGGGGCGGCGCCGGACGGAACCCGCGCGCAACGGAACCACCGGCGCGTGCCGACGGGCGGGCAGCGCACGGCCATGTGGGCCGTTGGGTGGCCGATGTTCGCCCGGTCGGCTCAGCCTCGGAGGCGCTCGGCCAGATGGTCCCCGACCCGCAGGGCGTTGGCGATGGCGGTGAGCGACGGGTTCACCGCGCCGATGCTCGGGAAGAAGCTCGTGTCGACGACGTAGAGGTTGTCGAGGTCGTGGGCCTTGCAGTTGACGTCGAGGGCGGAGCTCGTCGGGTCGTTGCCGAAGCGGACGGTGCCGGCCTGGTGGGCGGTCGCCCCGATGGGCATGCCCTTGTGCAGGTAGATGCTGTGCGGCAGCAGATGGTGCTCGTGCATCCCGAGCCGGCCGAGCATGCCCTGCAGTTTGTGGCGGAGCCGGTCGAGCGCGGCGATGTTGTTTTTCTCGTCGAGCGCGAGGTGGATGCCGCCGTCCCGGTCGAGGGTGACGCGGTTGTCGGGGTGGGGCAGATCCTCGCCGCACAGCCAGAAGTCGACGGCATGATGGGCCAGTACCTCGAAGGGCATCCCGGGGGTCACGGCGCCTGCCCAGCGCGGTGCCTCGCCGTGGATCTGCTCGGCGTCGGACTTGCCGAGCATCTGGATGCCGCCGAGGGGGTACTCCCAGTCGTCCGCGCCCAGGTACCAGTCGTGCAGGGCGAGAGTCTTCTGGAAGCGGGTGTCGTTGGGTTCCTTCGACACCGCCATCAGCGCCATGTTGTTGTGCCGCATGTAGTGACGGCCCACCACGCCCGAGCTGTTGGCGAGCCCGTCCGGGTGCCGGTCGCCGGCCGAGGCCAGCAGCAGGGCCGCGGTGTTGACGGCGCCGCAGGCGACGGCGACGAGGTGGGAGGAGAACCGGGCCTCGGTTCCGTCGGCGAGCTCCGCGACGACCGTGGTGACGCTGCGGCCCGTGGCGTCGGTCTCCAGCCTGGTCACCCGGGCTTCGGTGATCAGGTCCACGTTGGGGTGCTCCAGTGCGGGCTCCACGCAGATGACCTGGGCGTCGGACTTACCGCGCACCAGGCAGGGGAAGCCGTCGACCCGGTCGCAGCGGATGCAGACGCTGGCGTGGGTGGCCCGGCCTTCGCGGTCCTGGACGAGGTCGACCCCGATGGGCAGGTGGAAGGGGTGCAGCCCCAGCTTCTCCAGGTCGTCGCTCAACCGCTGGATCCGCGGCTCGTGCGCGACGGGCGGGTGGAGGTACTGGCCGCTCACCACGCCCTCGGTGGGGTCCTCGCCGTGGTTGCCGTGCACGAGGTAGAGGTGCTCGGCCTGGGTGTAGTACGGCTCCAGGTCCTCGTAGCTCAGCGGCCACGCCGGGGAAACGCCGCCGTGGTGGCGCAGTACGCCGAAGTCCTCCGGACGCAGCCGGAAGAGGGCCGCTCCGTAGAACTTGGTGTTGCCGCCGACGTAGTAGTTGACCTCCGGCGGGAAGGTGTTCCCGTGTTTGTCGTACCAGAACTCGGGCGCGCGGTACTTGCCCTTGACGAAGACGGCGGTGGAGTCCCAGTTGTCGCGTTCCCGGGGGAGGTAGCCGCCGCGTTCCAGCAGGAGGACGCGGTGCCCCGTGGGGGCGAGGCGATGGGCGAGAGTGCCCCCGCCGGCTCCGGAGCCGATGACGATGACGTCGTAGTGCGGGGTTTCGGTCATGGCAGCCACCGTTCTCGAGGGTCCGGGCCCGGGACCGGGGTTCCGGCCCGGGTGCGGGGGTTTCGGGGTCGGGGACGGGGATCGGCGTCGGGGGTCGGGGCCTGCCGCGGTCCGGGGGCCGGGTTCGCTGCGGCATGGGCACGGGACGGGGATTCACAGGACGGCGACCGGGTTGACGGGCGAGCCGGTGGCCCGCGGCAGCCGCAGCGGCGCGACCGCGCAGAGGAAACTCCAGCGGCCCTCCCGCTCGCAGACCGGAGCCAGCTCCTCGAACCACAGATAGTCCATGAGGTGCATCCCCAGGGCGTGGACGGTCAGGACATGGACGGGGAACCCGATCCCCGCCACGGCACTCGGCGCGGCGTCGTTGTTGCCGTCGCCGCCGAGCATCGCGACGCGCCGGTCGACGAGGAACTCGACGGCGTCCGGGTGGAGTCCGGCGCGTGCCTCCGCGGTGTTCCAGGGACCGAGGTCCCTGCGTCTGAGCCGGTGGCCCACGCGGACCAGCAGCACGTCCCCGGGTCCGGTGTGCACCCCCTGGGCGGCCTCGGCCGCTGCCAGGTCGGCGGCGGTGACCTGGTCCCCCGGCTCCAGCCAGGGCACTCCCCGAAGCCGGGGGATGTCCAGGAGCACCCCGCGGCCCACGACGCCGTCGCGTACGACGTCGACGGTGAGCTCGGTGGCGCCTTCCGGGGTCACGCTGCCGGCCGGCACGCCGTTGTACAGGGTTCCGTCGAACAGCACGTGGCACAGCGCGTCGAGATGGCTGTCGACGTCACCGTGCACGTTCATCGCGAAGCGGTCGCGGGCGAAGTCCAGCCCGGTGGACGGCCGTCGGCCGGGTTCGGGTGCCGTCATCACGTGGCGGGCGGGCTCCGGATTGTCGGGGCCGGGCCGGGTGTCCACCGGCGCGCCGAGCGAGACCGTCCGCCCGGTCATGACCTCGCGGGTCGCCGCCACCACCCGGGCCGGGGTGAGATGGCCCAGCGTGCCGCGCCGGTCGTCCGGGCCGCGCCGCGTCCGCTCGCGGACCCGCTCGCAGAGGGTCCGGAACGCCTCGGCGCTCATGCTCCCGCTCACGGCGCCCCCCGGGCCGCGCCGGCCGCGGCCGGCGGAGCCGACTCCGGGGGCGGTGCCCCGTGGGCCCCCGGCAGCAGTTCGGTGGTGATGATCGCGACCACCGCCGCCAGGATCACCACGGGCGTCATGGAGATGCTGCCGAGCAGCAGGGCCACGAGCACCACGCTGCTGACGGGCAGCCGCAGGGCGGCGCCGGCCGAGGCGGCCATGCCGGCGGCCATGCCCGGGATCACGCCGAGACCGGGCAGCGGCGCCAGCAGGACGCCGGTCGCGGCCCCCAGGAACAGCGCCGGGAAGATGGGACCGCCGCGGAGACTGCCCAGGCACAGCGCGTACGCGAGACCCTTGAAGGCGAGGACGGCGACGAGTGCCCCGATCCCCCAGGAGGCCGGGTCGGACGCCAGTTGCACCATGGTGCGCTGGCCGGACGAGGCGACGTCGGCCGGCGTCCGGCCGGTGATCCCGGTGTAGAGGGCCGCGCAGACGCCCGCGCCCAGGGCGCAGAGGACGGTGAAGGGCACGGGCCGGGTGCGGACGAGACCGGCCGCCAGCCTTCCCCCGACCTGGATCCCGTGCACCAGCACTCCGACTACCACGCCGATGAGCAGGGTCCAGCCCACGTCCCCGGCGTCGAGATGCGGGAAGTTCCCGGACAGCGGCAGCCGGAGGCTGCCCGTCTGCAGTCCGGTCCAGCGGCCGAAGCCGGTGAACACCAGCGAGCCGACGCCGCTCGACAGCAGCGCCGGGAGCATGATCGCGACCAGCCGGGGACCGCCCACCCCGATGATCTCCATCAGCAGTACGGCGGCGATCACCGGGTTGCCGAGCACCACGGCGATGGCCGCCCCGGCACCGGCGGCACCCAGCAGTGCCGTGTTCTGGGACGTCGCGTTGCCGCGGGCGAGGTTGCGGAACAGCAGCGCGAGACCACCGCCGAGGGCGATGAGCGGTGCCTCGGGGCCGAGGGTCGCGCCGAGCGGCAGACTCGCGGTGGCGGCGATGACCACGCCGGGCAGGGCCCTGGCCGAGGCACCGCCGGGTTGGAGGCCGTAGGCGGGGACGTGGCCGCCCGCGCCGGGCAGCCGGGTCACGACCAGCCCGACGATCAGCCCCGCGATCGGCAGCAGCACCAGCGGCCACCACCACGGCGGGACCGGGCTGCCGAAGAGCGCCTGCGGCACGTCGTCCCACATCAGGTGCTCGAGCTGGTGCAGCGCCACGAGGAACCAGAAGGCGATCAGCGAGATCGGGATCCCGATGAGCGCGGAGAACAGCAGAACCCGGCGGTAGGAGGCGCTGAGCAGAAGACCGCGCAGCACGTCGGGCTCCGGCCGGGGGCTTCCGGGCGCGGCGTTCTCCCGCTCCGGCCCGGCCTGCGGCTGCGTCATCGGCGGCGGCCCTCAGCCGAGGACCTTCTGCTTCTCGGCCGCGAACTCCTGCTCGGTGAGCAGGCCCTGGGCCTTGAGCTCGCCGAGTTCCTTGAGCCTGTCGATCTTCCGGCCCATGTCGTCGTCGGGCGGCATCGGCGGGGGTGCGGCCTCCTGGGACGTGCCCGGGGCCGCCCCGGCCGGGGCCGGGGCCTGGGCCTGCTGTTGCTGCTGCTGTTGCTGCTGCTGTTGCTGGTCCTGCTGTGCCCAACGGCCCGACTGCCGGCGCGACACTCGGTTGGACACCGCCGTGGCGGTGCCGGCGATGGCGGCGGTGCGGACCACGCTGCGGATGAGGCGGGGCATGTCGTCCTCCCGTTCGGGTGAGGCGAGGTCTCCGGTGAGTGACGGCGGCGGACGCCGCGGCGGGCTGCCCGGGGGGCCGGACGAGTCCTCCGTGGCCGCCCGGCGCTCAGGCCGCCGAGGTCCCGGGGCCGGACACGCCCTCGGCCTCGTCCAGTGCGGAGAGCAGGGCCTGGACGGGAATCCGCCCTCCCGCCACCAGCTGCGCCCCGCTGCGCCGCATGGCGCGGGCGAGCGGTGCGGCCCAGGTGTTCTCGTACACGAGAACGGCGGCGGAGTTGCCCGGCTCGACGGCCGCGGCGGCCTCTTCCACGTCGTCCTGGCCGAGCAGGCCGGAGGACGCTCCTTCGAAGACGGTCAGGTCGAGGGTGCCGTCGCCGTCCAGGTCGGCGAGTGCCAGGGCCGTGACGGTGCCGTCGGCGTCCTTGCGCACGAACAGCAGGTCGAGAATGCGGATGATCTTCCGGTCGACGAGGTCGACGAGCAGCGGAAGACCCTCGCCCGTCATGCGGTTGCCGGGGAATTCCACCACCAGGTAGTCGACGGGTCCCATTTCTTCGAAGTCATCACTCATGACCACTCCTTGCGGGCGCATCAGCGGTCCGGGGCGGCTCGCCTGCCGAACGCTCGGCGCGCCCTCGAGGCGCGTCCCGTAAGCCATTGGAGCACTCGCCCGAATGCTTCGCACCTTCGGCCGGGCGGCCCCAGCGGCCCCGCGCCCCAGCCGCTACTCGGCCGGCTCCCGCAACCGGGCCGGGCCGGAAGTGCCCGCGCCTCCCGTGGCGGCTACGGCGGCACGGGTCCCGCGGCCGACGGCTCCCCTCAGGCGGTGAGCTGGTAGATGCTGTTGCCCGTCAGCCACAGGCCCATCACCAGGCAGCCGACGATGATGGCGGGCTCCTGGTGCTCCTGCAGCCAGCTCCGCAGCCGCTTCAGCCGCACCCCCGCCGCCTCGGGCGCGAACACCGTGTACAGCTCGGCCGTGAGCAGACTGGCGGTGGCGAGGATGCAGAACCCGAACAGGGCCGCGTACGACGCGACGTGGGAGAGGTCCGCGCGCACCACGACGGTCGCGGCTGCCGCCACCAGGCCCCAGGGCTGGAGGAAGACGGCGAGGGCGGCGGCCGACCAGGGGGACATCCGGCCCGAACCGCCGTGCGGGTCGGCCGCGTGCCTGGCCCGGCCCTGTGGCTCGGTGGCCGCGTGGGGTTCCCTGCGCTTGCGCCGGCGGTACTCGCCGTACAGGACCAGCCCGACGCCGATCGCGAGCTTGGCCGCGAGGGCGACCGTGGAGGGCGGCGACCTGGGCGGGGGCGGCTGTCCGCCGGTGAACAGCAGCACCATGGCGATCACGGCGACGAGACAGGCCAGCCAGGCCAGGATGAAGGCCAGTCCCCGCCAGACGCCCCGGTACGAGGAGAGCACCAGCACGAAGGCCATGATGGGCAGCGGGTCGAGGGTGATGGCGACGGCGATGAGCAGCAAGTCGAGGACCATGACGCTCCCTCCGGCGGTTCCCACGCCGTGCGGCGGGCCGCTCGCGGGCCGGGCTCGTGCCGCCGGCCGCCCCGCTCGAACGCGGGCCGTGCCCGGCCCGCTTCTGTCCATGGTCACCTCCGCTGAGGGCCGCCCGCAATCAGAGAGCCGCGACCCCCGGGCGGTGGGCTCGCGCTCCGTCCCGAGATGCCGGTGCGGTCCGGCTCACGCACTCTTGGTGACAGGGAAGGAGCACGCCATGACCACGCGGCGCCGGGCTCCGGCCTTCTTCCGCCCGTCGTGGTGGTCGGGACGCCTCTCGTCCTGGGAAACCTCCGCGCGGTCGGCGGCCGAGCGCACCGAGACCCGCTTCCCCGTCGTCACCCATCTGACGGCCCGTATGATCTCGGTCAACATCTTCGACTCCGCCACCCGGCTCGCCGCGCAGTGCTTCCTCACCGCCGTGCCGCTGCTCTTCGTGGTCGGGTCGTTCGCCCCCGAGGCGGTGCGCGATCAGCTGGTCAGCTCGGTGTCGGCGATCTTCGGACTCACCGGGGCCTCGAAGGACCTGCTCGAACAGGTGTACAAGGCCACGGACGACAACCTCCGCGAGGCCACCGGCCTGATCGGCGCGCTGATGGTGCTGCTGTCCGCCACGGCCTGCAGCCGGGCGATGCAGCGGCTGTGCAAACGGGCCTGGCTCGTCCCGAGGTCCGGGGTGCGGATCGCCCCTTGGCGCTGGCTGGCGTGGATCGGCGTGTGGCTGTCCGTGCTGCTGGTCCAGGGGCCGGTGCGCGAGGGCTTCGGCCTCGGCTTGTGGCTTGCCGTCCCGGTCACCATGCTGTCGCAGATCCTGCTGTGGTGGTGGTCCCAGCACCTGCTGCTGGGCGGGCTCGTCGGGTGGCGGCCGCTACTGCCCGGTGCGGTGCTGACGGGCTTCGCCGTGACGGCGTTGTTCATCGGCAGCAAGTACTACATGCCCCGTGCCATCGACAAGAGCCTGACCGAGTACGGGTCGGTCGGCACGGTCTTCACGCTGCTGTCGTGGCTGATCGTGCTGTGTGTGGCGATCGCGCTCGGTGTCACGACCGGGGCCGTCCTTGCGAGGGAGCCGTGGCTCGCGCGAAGACTCGGCGACACCGGCCCGAGCTGGACCGCGGCCGACGCCGGCCGGCGGCGCGGAGGGGCGGGCGGGGACGAATGACCGCGGGGAGGCGCGGACGCCGGGCCGCGCGGGGGGCGGTCGGCGGACCGCACCCGGCCGCGACGGGGGTGGGACGGGGCGGGGCGGGCGCGGGGACGGCCGGGTCGTACGGCCGTCCCCGCCGGGCCGGCTCGGTGCCCCACGTCCCGTCAGTGCCCCAGGTCGTGCCCCCCGACGTGCCGTGGAGCGGGGGCCCGCTCCAGTTCGTGGCGCAGGTCCTCCAGCTCGCTGCCTCCGGCCATCTGCCGGGTCAGCTCGTCCAGAGTGATCTCCGACTTCTTGTGGCTCCCGGCCATCACCCCCCGCTTGAGCAGGACGAACCGGTCACCGACGAGATAGGCGTGGTGCGGGTTATGGGTGATCAGGACCACCCCGAGCCCGGCGTCGCGCGCCGCCGCCACGTACTTCAGCACGACCCCGGACTGCTTGACCCCGAGCGCGGCCGTCGGCTCGTCGAGGACGAGGACCTTGGCACCGAAGTAGACGGCACGGGCGATCGCCACGCACTGCCGCTCGCCGCCGGACAGGGTGCCGATGGGCTGGTCGACGTCGCGCAGATCGATGCCCATGCGCAGCAGCTCGGCACGGGTGGTCTCCCGCATGGCGCGGACGTCGAGCCGCCGGAGGGGCCCCCTGCCCCTGGTCGGCTCCGAGCCGAGGAAGAAGTTCCGCCAGACCGGCATCAGCGGGACGACCGCGAGGTCCTGGTAGACCGTGGCGATCCCCCGGTCGAGAGCCTCGCGCGGGGAGCCCAGCGAGGTCTCCTCGCCGTCGATGGCGAAGGTGCCGGAGTCGTGGCGGTGCAACCCCGCGATGATCTTGATCAGGGTGGACTTGCCGGCGCCGTTGTCGCCGAGGACGCAGGTGATCCCGCCCGCGTGGACCTCCAGCGACACGCCTTCCAGCGCACGGATGTTGCCGTAGTACTTGCTGACGTCGTCGAGTTCCACGAGGGCCGTCATGTCGTCGCCTCCGCGCGCTTGCGGACCCATGCGTTGAGCAGGGTCGCCAGGAGCAGCATCGCTCCGAGGAAGAACTTGAACCAGTCCGGGTTCCACTCCGCGTACACGATGCCCTTGCTGGTCATGCCGAAGATCAAGGCACCGACCGCGGAGCCGATCGCCGAACCGTAGCCGCCGGTGATCAGACAGCCGCCGATGACGGCCGCGATGATGTAGATCAGCTCGTTGCCGACGCCCTCACCGGACTGGACGACGTCGAACGAGAACAGCAGGTGCTGGCCGGAGATCCAGGCGCAGAAGGCCACGCCCATGTAGAGCAGGATCTTGGTCCTGGCGACCGGGACGCCGACGGCCCGCGCCGCGCCCGCGCCACCGCCGACGGCGAAGATCCAGTTGCCGAAGCGGGTGCGCAGCAGGATCCAGGTGGCGAGGGCGACGAGGGCGATCCACCACAGGATGGTCGTCTTGACCTCGACGCCGCCGACGGTGAACGAGGCGAAGACGTTCCTGGCCGCGGGAAAGCCCTCCATGTCGGCGATGGTCCTCGTCGACACCGTGCCGCTGACCAGCTTGGTGAAGCCGAGGTTCATGCCGGTGAGCATCAGGAACGTGCCGAGCGTGATGATGAAGCTCGGCAGTTTCGTGCGCACCAGCATCACGCCGTTGAAGGCGCCGATCGCGAGGGTGACCAGGAGCGAGACCAGGGCGCCGACGAGGACGTTCGCCGTCATCTGGTAGCTGAACATCGAGGAGATCAGCGCGGAGCTGGTCACCAGCACACCCGCCGAAAGGTCGAACTCCCCGCCGATCATCAGCAGGGCGACCGGCACGGCCATGATGCCGATGGTGGATGCCGCGTACAGCACGGTGCTCAGGCTGGACGCGCGCAGAAAGGTGTCGGCCACGACCGAGAAGAAGAGGAACACGGCGGCAGCGCCGACGACCGAGCCCAGCTCGGGGCGGCCGAGCAGCTTCTTCCACGGCGAGGTGCGCAGCAGGCGCTCGTCGGAGGGGCCGGTCCTGTCGTGGGCCGGTGGTGCGGTCGCGGTCATCGGGTCCCCCGCTCCGTGTAGTCCTGCAGTTCGGCGGCGTCCTTCTCGGTGATGATCTGCGGACCGGTGAGGACGGGCCGTCCGCCGCCGAGCACATCGGCGTTGTAGCGGTAGAGCCAGAGCAGATCCACTGCCTCGTAGCCCTGGAGGTACGGCTGCTGGTCGACGGCGAAGCCGAGGTCGCCGGCCTTGAGCCCGGCGACGACCTTGGCGTTCAGGTCGAAGGTGTCGATCTCGGCCTCGCTGCCCGCGGTCCGCTTCGCCCGGACGGCGGCGTCGGCGAACGGAGCGCCGAGGGTGACGACCGCGTCGATGGACGGATCGGTCTGGAGCTTGGCCTCGATCGCCGCCTGGACGTCGGGCATGTTGGTGCCGTCGACGTAGAGGTTCTGCAGAGCGCCGTCGAAGGTCTTCCCCGTCCCCGAGCAGCGCTGCTCGTGGCCGACGTTGCCCTGCTCGTGCAGGACGCAGAGCGCGTTCTTCCGCCCGCGCCGGTCGAGCTCCTCACCGACGGCCTCCCCCGCGACGGTTTCGTCCTGGCCGACGTGGGTCAGGGCCCCGTACGCCCTGGACTCGGCCGAGCCGGAGTTCACGGTGATCACCGGGATGCCGGCCCGGGTGGCCTTGGCGACGACGTCCTTCATGGCGTCGGGCTTGGCGAGCGTGACGATCAGCCCGTCGACCTTCTGGTCGATGTAGGTCTGGACCAGCTGGGCCTGCTGCTGCGCCTCCTCGCTGTGGGCGTACAGGAACTTGACGTTGTCCTTCACCGCGGCCTGCTCGGCGCCCTTCTGGACGATGTCCCAGAAGGTGTCGCCGTCTCCCGAGTGGGTGACCATCGCGAACGTCCAGCGCGGTGTGTCGACCGCCGCCCGGCCCTGCGCCTCCACCGCCCTGCGCGCGTCCTCGGCGCGTTTGCCGCCGGTGGCGCTGCACCCCGCGAGGGAGGCCCCGAGCACCGCCGCCAGCACCGCGCCGATCGCACGTACCCCTGTCCGAACCCTTGCCACGACGCCGTGCCCCTCTTGCTCCGCCTGCTGTACTCCGGCGCAAGTATCCCTGAGCACGATCGCCGGGGCCGTCTGCGGGTGGGTGGTGGTGACGCAGGTCATCGGGTGCCGTCGGCCGTCAGCTTCTCCAGTGCGGGGACGTCCTTCTCCGTCACCAGAGCGGGGCCCGTGAGCACCGGCTTGCCGCCGCCGACGACGTTGCCGTTGGTCCTGTTGAGCCAGAGTCCGTCGACGGCGAGGTAGCCCTGGAGGTAGGGCTGCTGGTCGACGGCGAAGCCGACCTCCTTGGCCTTCAGCCGCTTGACCACCTCGGCGTTCAGGTCGAAGGTGTCGATCTCGGCCTCGCTGCCCGCGGTCCGCTTGGCCTGCACGGAGGCGGCCGCGAACGGGGCGCCCAGGGTGACGACCGCGTCGATGTCCTGCCCGCTCTGCAGCTTCGCCTCGATGGCGGACGTCGAGGCGGGCATGTTGGTGCCGTCCACGTTGAGGTTCTCGACGGTGCCCCCGAAGGTCTTCCGCACACCCGCGCAGCGCTCCTCCAGCGAGACGTTGCCCTGCTCGTGGATGACGCAGACAACCTTCTTCTTGCCGCGCCTGTCGAGTTCCTCGCCGACGGCCTCGCCGGCGACCGACTCGTCCTGGCCGATGTGGCCGAGCGCGCCGACCTCCTGGGAGAACCGGCCTCCGGAGTTGATCGTGACGACGGGTATCCCGGCGGCGACCGCCTTCCTGACGACGTCCTTGACCGCCTCGGGCTTGGCGAGGGTGACGACGATGCCGTCGACCTTCTGGTCGATGTACGTCTGGACCAGCTGGGCCTGCTCCTTGCCCTCCTTGTTCGCGGCGTACAGGAACTCGACGTTGTCCTTGGCGGCGGCGTCCTTCGCTCCGCGCTGGACGATGTCCCAGAAGGTGTCGCCCTCGCCGGAGTGGGTCACCATGGCGATCTTCAACCGCTCGGTGGTCGCGGGCTTGCCGCCGCCCGTGCCGCCTTCGGCCCTCTCCTCGGAGCCCTTGCCGCCGGAACTGCTGCATCCGGCCACGGCGAGTGCGAGTGCCGCGAGCAGGACTGCTGCCGTGCGGGGTGTGCGCATGGTGGGGTCCGCCTTCCCTCCCGGCCGCCCGGTTGCGGCTGGGTGAGTTTCTACGGGGGCGGCGCCACCCCGTCAATACTTTGTCCGAACATTCTTACGCGGAGCCGGGCCGGCGGGACGGCCGCGCGCCACCCGTGTACGCCCGGCCAGGCCGCACGCGACCCTCGCCCGGCCCGGTGGCCGCGGCGGGCGTCCCGCCCGTGCGGCACGGAACGCACGACGGCGCGCCGGGGCCCGGCGTCGCGCCGCAGTGGACGTTGCCCGATGCGGCACTACGGCCGGACGAGGAGCTGGAACTCGAAGGCGTAGCGCGAGGCCCGGTAGACGTGCGAGCCGAACTCGACGGCCCGCCCGGTGTCGTCGAACGTCGTCCGCTGCATCGTCAGCAGCGGGGCACCGGGCTCCTCACCGAGCAGCCCGGCCTCGTCGTCGGAGGCGGCGCGCGCCCCCACCGACTGCCGGGCGCTGTGCAGGGTGATGCCTGCATTGCGCATCATCCGGTAGAGCCCCGTGGACTCCAGCCGCTCGGTGTCCAGCGGCAGCAGCCCCGCCGGCAGATGGTTGCTCAGATGGGCCATCGGCTCGCCGTGGGCCGAGCGCAGCCGCTCCACCAGGTGGACGTCGCTGCCCTCCGGCACCCCGAGGGCGGCCGCGACCTGGGCGGTCGCCGGCTCGACGAGGTTGCGCAGGACCCGGGTGGCGGGCCGCTGCCCCGCCGCCTCCAGGTCGTCGTAGAGACTGCTCAGCTCCAGTGGGCGCCTGACCTGGCTGTGCACGACCTGGGTGCCCACCCCCCGGCGGCGCACCAGCAGCCCCTTGTCGACCAGCGACTGGATGGCCTGGCGGACGGTGGGCCGGGACAGCCCGAGCCGGCCCGCCAGCTCGATCTCGTTGCCGAGGAGGCTGCCGGGCGTGAGCGTGCCGTGCTCGATGGCCGCCTCCAGCTGCTGGGACAGCTGGAAGTACAGCGGGACCGGGCTGGCGCGGTCCACGCTGAGCTGGAGCGGCGCGGTGGCGTCCGTCGGGTCTCTCGGCTGCTTGGGCACGCTGCGAGGGTAGTCGCAGGGCCTGATGACGGGAAGTTGTGTCGTTCGATTGTCAGGACAAATGCTTGACATGGCCCTTCGGCGGCCTCCACCTTTGGGCCATGCGCATCGGACTCATCGGAACCGGACGAATCGGCGCCTTCCATGCGGGCGTCCTCAGCCGTCATCGCGACGTCGGCGCCCTGGTGGTCGCGGACACCGACGCCCAGCGGGCCCGCGAGGTCGCGGCCCGGATCGACGCCACCGCCGCCCCTTCCGTCGACGAGGTCTTCAAGTGGGGCGTGGACGCCGTCGTCATCGCCTCCGCCACCGCAGCCCACGCCGATCTCATCGGCCGGGCCGCACGTGCCGGGCTCCCCGCCTTCTGCGAGAAGCCGATAGCGCTGGACCTGCCGGGGACCCTGGAGGCGCTGCGCGAGGTGGACAGCGCCGGTACCGAACTCCAGCTCGGCTTCATGCGGCGCTTCGACGCGGGGTACGGCAAGGCCCGCGAGCTGGTGCGCTCCGGCCGGCTCGGCCGGCTGCACACGGTACGGGCCGTCACCGCGGACCCGGCCCCGCCGCCCGCCGCGTACCTGCCGCTGTCCGGCGGACTCTACCGGGACTGCCTCGTGCACGACTTCGACATCCTGCGCTGGATCACCGGGCGGCAGGTCGTGGAGGTGTACGCCACAGGTTCCGACGCGGGGCACGCGATGTTCCGCGAGGCGGGGGACGTCGACACCGCGGCGGCCGTCCTGACGCTCGACGACGGAACGCTGGCGTCGGCCACGGCCACGCGCTGCAACGGCGCCGGCTACGACGTCCGCATGGAGCTGTGCGGCGAGGACGACACGGTCGCCGTCGGCCTGGACGACCGTACGCCGATCACCTCCACCGAGCCGCAGGGCCCGCCGCCCGCCGACAAGCCGTGGCCGGGCTTCCTGGAGCGCTTCGCCCCCGCCTACGAGGCCGAACTGGACGCCTTCGTCCGGGTTGCGGCCGGCGAGCTGGACAACCCCTGCGACGGCCGGGAGGCGCTGGAGGCACTGCGCGTCGCCGAGGCGTGCGAGCTCTCCCGGCGGGAGCACCGCCCGGTGCGCCTGGAGGAGATCCCGGGGCTCTGAGCGCGCCCGCGCCGGCTGCCCGTCACCAGACGACGGGCAGTCGGCGCACGCCTCGGATCAGCAGTCCGGGGAGCCAGTCGAGCGGGGCTCCGGCCGGGTCGGGGGCGAGGCCGGGGCAGCGTTCCAGCAGCGTGCGGAGCGCGATACCGGCCTCCAGCCGGGCCAGCGGAGCGCCCAGGCAGTAGTGGACGCCGTGGCCGAAGGCGAGATGGCCGGGCCCGCCGGCCGTGGCGGTGCGGCGGATGTCGAAGCGGTCGGGCCCGGGGAAGCGGGCGGGGTCCCGGTCCGCGGCCGCGAGCCCGACCAGGACGGGCTCGCCCGCCGGGACGACCGTGCCGCCGTAGCGGACCGGTTGCGTCGTGAACCGCATCGTCGACGTCTCCACCGGGCCGTCGTACCGCAGCATCTCCTCGACCGCCCCGTCCAGGAGACCGAAGTCGGCGCGCAGCGCGGCGAGTTGGTCCGGGTGCCCGAGCAGTGCCCGTACGCCGTTGGAGATCAGGTTGACGGTGGTCTCATGGCCGGCGACGAGCAGCAGATAGGCCATGGCGCGCAGTTCGGCGGCCGAGAGGCGGTCCCCGTCCTCGGCCCGGGTGCGCAGCAGCGCGGACAGAAGGTCGTCCGCGGGCCCGGCGCAGCGCTTGTCCTCGATGAGTTCGTCGAGGTACTCGGCCAGCTCCTCCACGGCGGCGCGCTCGCGGTCGGCCGAGGTCGGCGCCACGATCTCGGTCGACCAGGCGCGGAAGCGGTCCCGGTCGGCGGTCGGGACGCCGAGCAGTTCGCAGATGACGGTGATGGGCAGCGGGTAGGCGAGCGCGTCCACGAGATCGGCCCGTCCCGCCGGAAGCATCGCCTCGACCAGTTCCTCGGTGATCCGCCGGACCCGCGGGCGCAGCGCCTCGACCCGGCGCGCGGTGAACTCACGGGAGACGAGCCGGCGCAGCCGGGTGTGGTCCGGTGGGTCCAGCACGAGCAGATAGGGGCCGATGAGCTCCTCGTCCAGCATCTTCAGGCCGAGGGTCCCGGGCGACTTCGACAGTCTCGGGTCGGTGAGCGCGGCCCGGGCCTCCTCGTGCCCGACGACCAGCCAGACACGGTCCCCGTAGGGTGAGACCACCTGGTGGACCGGTCCGGCCTCACGCAGTTTCGCGTAGTACGGATGGGGATCGGCGGTGAAGTCCGCCCCGTACTCCCCCAGATCGACGACGGCCATCGCTCCAGCCTACGAGACCGCCCCGCGGCGTGTGCGGGGCCTTGCCGGAGCCGGCGCCTCGCCGCCCGGGGTGCGCTCACCCGAGGCGCGACGCCGCGCTCGCGATCAGCATGTCCAGCGCCGCCGGATACGCGCTGACGTTCATCTCGGCGACGAGATACGGCGCCGCCGGGGCGATGTGCGGGTGCGTCCTTGCGGGCAGCCGCGCGTACGTGGCCTGCCACACCGCCTCGTCCGCCCGTCGCGCGGCCTCCGGGAGGGCGAGCGCAGCCGCGTCCAGCGCGGCGAAGGCGAGCGTCTGGTCGATGAAGCAGTGGTAGATCCGGACGGCCTCGGGCACCGGGAAGCCCGCGCGGTGGAGCACGCCGAGGACGGCCTCGTCCGCGGCGATCTCGTGCGCCCGCCCGGAGACGCGGCTGGCCGTGAGCACCGCCGCCTGCGGATGGGCCAGGTACGCGGCGTGGATGCGCAGCCCCAGCTCACGCAGGTCCGCGGCCCAGTCGTCGGTGGCGCGCCAGCCCCTGAGCGCCCGGCCGATCAGCTCGTCGCCGACGGCGAGGGTGAGCTCGTCCATCCCGCGGAAGTAGCGGTACAGGGTGCTCGGGTCCGCGCCGAGCGCCGCGCCGAGCCTGCGGGCGGTGAGCCCCTCGCCGCCGTGCTCGCGCAGCATCCGCAGCGCCGTCGTCACGATCAGTTGCTCCGAAAGGACCACACCGGTCTTCGTGGGGCGGCGGCGTCTGCGCGCCCCTTCCGGAACCACTTTCTTCGGCAACGCCCTTCCCCTTTCCCGCGGTTGGTGCCCGCCCTGCCCGGGGCGGGCGGGCTTATGCCAACGCCATTGACGCTATCAGGGGGCGGTGAGTTTCATCAGGGCCCGGAAGAGTCCTGGTGAAGAGGGAAGGGAAGAGGTCATGCGCATCTTGCTGGTCGGCGCCGGCGGAGTGGGGACAGCAGTCACCCGGATCGCCGCTCGCCGCGATTTCTTCGAGCACATGGTCGTCGCGGACTACGACGAGGCCCGGGCCCGGGCCGCCGTGGCCGGTGTCCCACGGGCGGGCGGAGGGGCCCCGGCCGGGTCGGGCGACGGCAGCGGGGCCGTCGACGGCCGGTTCACGGCCGCCCGGGTCGACGCCTCGGACGAGGCCGCCGTCAGGGAGCTCCTGGAGCGGGAGCGCTGCGACGTGCTGCTCAACGCGACGGATCCCCGGTTCGTCATGCCCCTGTTCCGGGCCTCGCTCGCCGCGGGCGCGAACTACCTCGACATGGCGATGTCCCTGTCGCGGCCGCATCCGCAGCGACCGTACGAGGAGTGCGGCGTGAAGCTGGGCGACGAGCAGTTCTCGCTGGGCGAGGACTGGTCGGAGTCCGGCCGGCTCGCCCTCGTCGGCATCGGGGTGGAGCCCGGCCTGTCGGACGTCTTCGCCCGCCACGCGGCGGACGAGCTCTTCGACTCGATCGAGGAGATCGGTGTCCGGGACGGCGCGAACCTCACGGTGGACGGCTACGACTTCGCGCCCTCCTTCAGCATCTGGACCACGATCGAGGAGTGCCTGAACCCCCCGGTGGTCTTCGAGACCGGTCGCGGATGGTTCACCACACCGCCGTTCAGCGAGCCGGAGGTGTTCGACTTCCCCGAGGGGATCGGCCCGGTGGAGTGCGTGAACGTGGAGCACGAGGAGGTGCTGCTCATCCCGCGCTGGGTGGACGCGGACCGAGTCACCTTCAAGTACGGCCTCGGCTCCGACTTCATCAACACCCTGCGGGTCCTGCACCAGATCGGACTGGACCGCACGGAGCCGGTGACGGTGCGCGGCGCCGACGGCCCGGTGCAGGTGTCGCCGCGGGACGTCGTCGCCGCCTGTCTGCCGGACCCGGCCACGCTCGGCGACCGGATGCGGGGCAAGACGTGCGCGGGGACGTGGGTGAAGGGCGTCAAGGACGGCCGGCCGCGCGAGGTGTACCTCTACCACGTCGTCGACAACGAGTGGTCGATGAAGGAGTACGGCAGCCAGGCCGTGGTGTGGCAGACCGCGGTCAACCCGGTCGTCGCCCTGGAACTGCTGGCGACGGGCGCGTGGTCCGGGACCGGCATCCTCGGCCCGGAGGCCTTCGAGGCGCGCCCCTTCCTGGATCTGCTGACGGAGTACGGCACGCCCTGGGGCATGCGCGAGCAGTGACCGGCGTCGCGGGCGGCGGTGGGCGGCGCGGCCGGGCCACAGGGCACCGGCCGCGCCGCCTCCGGCTCAGGCGAGCACGTTCAGCGCGCCCGGCTGCACCCGCACCGTCACCGGCAGTGTCGCGTCGACCTCGCCATCCGCGCCGTACGGGAGGCCGCGGTCGGCCTCGATGCGGATCTCCCTGCCGCGCAGGACCTCCACCTCGGGACGCTCCAGGTGCACGCCGGTCTTCAGCTCGTTCATCATCGCGAAGAACAGCCGCTTGGGCGCGTGCCGGATGACGACGACGTCGAGCAGGCCGTCGTCGAGGCTGGCCCCGGGGGCGATGTTGCGGCCGAAGCCGTAGTAGCCGGAGTTGGCCGCGACGACGGTGTAGCCGCGCAGCTCGTGGAGCGACCCGTCCACGGTGATGCGGTACTCGGCCGGCCGCCACGCGGCCACGGCACGCAGCCCGCCCGCGTAGTAGGAGGCCGCTCCGCGCAGCAGCCTCGAGGTGTTGGCGTGCCGGTTGGCGACGGCGTCGACACCCGCGTAGACGCTGCCGAGGACGGACACCCCGGCGTGGGCTGACGACTCGACCCGGATGGTGTCGACCGCCCTCGGTGATCCCCCGAGCAGTACGGCGGCGAGCGCGGCGGCGTCGGTGGGCAGGCCCAGCGCCCGGGCGAAGTCGTTGCCGCGCCCGGCGGGTACGAGGCCGAGGACCGCGTCGGTGCCGCTGAGTGCGCCTCCGACGCCGCCCGCCATCCCGTCCCCGCCGACGGCGAGCACGACGTGCCCCTTGCCTCCGGCTTCCCGCGCCAGCTCCCGGGCGTGTTCGAGGTTACGGCTGTACCGGGTGTCGAGCCCGGCTCCGGCCTCCCTCAGGAGGCGGGCCAGCGGGAGCAGGGCCGCCGTACCGCTGGAGCCGCCCGCGGTGGGATTGACGACGGCGGTGAACTGTCGCATGGATGCGCCTTTCGGACGGCAGGGGCCGGTCAGCGGACGGGGATGAGCACACCGGGGTTGAGGATCCCGGAGGGGTCGAGCTCGGCCTTGACGGCCTGCAGGACGCGGACACCGACGGGGCCGATCTCCCGCGTGAACCAGTCGCGGTGGTCGGTGCCGACGCCGTGATGATGGCTGATGGTGCCGCCGGCCGCCAGGATCGCGTCGTTGGCCGCCCGCTTCACCGGCGCCCAGTGGGCGACGGGGTCCTTGCCCTGGGCGGAGACGACGGTGAAGTAGAGCGAGGCGCCGTTCTCGTACACGTGCGAGATGTGGCACATGACCAGCGGCGGGGTGCCCGCCTCGGTGAGGGCGTCCGTGAGTGCCCGGCGCACCGCGTCGTAGAGGCCGGGCAGGGCCGACCAGAAGGCGGCGGTCTCCAGGGTCTCGGCGAAGGCGCCGGCGTCGAGGAGCGCGTCACGCAGGTACGGCGCGTTGTAGCGGCCGTGGGCCCAGCGCTCGCCCGGCTCCTCGCCGACGAACTCGCCGCCGCAGGCGAGAAGGACCTCACGGGCGCGGGCGCGCCGGTCGGCGGTGTCCTCGGCGGTGCCCTCGTACCCGGCGATCGCCATGCACCCGGCGGGCTGCGGGGCGCCCTCGCCGCCGATCCGGTCGGGCTGGGCGAGTCCGATGAAGGACTCCGTCTCGTCGGACAGCCGGAGCACGGTCGGGCGGGGGCCGTCCTGGGCGAGCCTGCGGAGGGCGGCGGCGCCCGCCTCGAAGGACTCGAAGCGCCATCCCTCGTAGACCTGGGTCTGCGGGAGCGGGCGGATCCGGACGGTGACGGAGGTGATCACGCCGAGCGCGCCCTCGGAGCCGAGGACCAGCTGGCGCAGGTCCGGGCCGGCGGCCGAGCGCGGGGCACGGCCGGCCTCCAGGGTGCCCTCGGGGGTGGCGACGGTGACGCCGAGGACCATCTCGTCGAAGCGGCCGTAGCCGGCGGAGGCCTGGCCGCTGGAGCGGGCGGCGGCGAACCCGCCGATCGAGGCCCACTCGTAGGACTGGGGGAAGTGGCCCAGAGTGAAGCCCCGTTCGTTGAGCAGGGCCTCGGCGTGGGGCGCGCGCAGTCCGGGCTGGAGCACGGCGGTGCGGGAGACCTCGTCGAGGGCGAGGAGCCCGTCGAGCCGGCGCAGGTCGAGGGCGACGAATCCGTGCTCGGCCTCGGGGGCGAGACCGCCGACCACGGAGGTGCCGCCGCCGAACGGCACGACGGCCAGGCCGTGTCCGGCGCAGGCCCGCAGCACGGCCAGCACCTCGTCGTGGCTCGCGGGCAGCACGACGGCCGCGGGGACGTCGTCGACCTCGCCGGCGCGGATCCGCAGGAGGTCCGGGGTGGACTTGCCGCGGGTGTGGCGGATCCGGGTCTCCGCGTCGGTGCGTACGTGCGCGGTGTCACCGACGGCGGCGGTGAGCGCCTCGTGGGCGGCTGCGGTCAGCGCGGTGTCCGGGACGGGGATGTCACCGAGGGCCGCGGGGCCGCTCTCGCGGGGAGTGACGCCGAGCAGATCGCGCAGCAGGCCGATCACCGAGTCGGGCAGCGGGGCCGCCTTGGCCGGGTCGCCCCAGCCGCTCCACAACATGTCCACTTCGTCTGTCCTTCACCGTCGGTTTCGCGGGGCGCGGTGCCGCGCGGCCTGCACTGGCATTACACTGTGACAGATGACGCCCATTCGTCACAACCATGCGGACGGAGATGCCGTGCTCGACGCGGCACGAGACTGCGTCCTGGCCGTCGGCGTACGCCGGACCACCCTGACCGACGTGGCCCGGCGCGCCGGTGTGTCACGCATGACCCTGTACCGCCGCTGGCCGGACGTGCGGACCCTCGTCGGCGATCTGATGACCCGGGAGTGGATCGCGCTCGCCGTGGGCGCGATGCCCCCGGCCGACCCTGGCGGCCCGACCCGGACCCGGCTGGTCGACGGACTCGTCGGCGGGGTCTCGGCCTTCCGGGCGCACCCGCTGTTCCACAAGATCGTCGACGTGGATCCGGAACTGCTGCTGCCGTATGTGCTCGACCGCCGCGGCGCCAGCCAGGACGCACTCCTCGGGCTGATCACCGGCGCCCTCGCGGAGGGCCACGCCGACGGCTCCGTCCGGCGGCTGCACCCCGACCGGCAGGCCCGGTCGCTACTGCTGGTCGTGCAGTCCTTCGCCATGTCGCTGCGCACGATGACCGAACCGGACGACCCCGAGCTCACCGACGCGGCCTTCCTCGAAGAGCTGCGGACCCTTCTGGAGAGGACCCTCACGCCATGAGCACTCCGAGTCCCGCCTCCTCCCTGAACGCGGCGCGGCGCGCACGGGAGCTCGCCGCGCTCGCCGACGGCGCCGAGGTCGACGTGCTCGTCGTCGGCCTCGGCGCGACGGGCGCCGGGGCGGCCCTCGACGCCGCCGCGCGGGGACTGTCGGTCGCCGCGATCGACGCCCACGACCTCGCCTTCGGCACCTCCCGGTGGAGCTCCAAGCTCATCCACGGCGGACTGCGCTACCTGGCGAGCGCACACCTGGACGTCGCCCACGAGAGCGCCGTCGAGCGCGGCATCCTCATGGAGCGCACCGCCCCGCACCTGGTGCACGCCCAGCCGTTCGTCCTCCCGCTGACGCCGCTGGTCCCGCGCGCCCAGGCCGCCCTGGCCCGGGCCGGCTTCCGGGCCGGCGACCTGCTGCGCGTCTCCGCCCGCACCTCGCGCACGACCCTGCCCGCGCCGCGCACCCTGTCCGCGGTGGAGACCCGCCACATGGCGCCCGCGCTGCGCCCGACCGGGCTGCGCGGCGGGCTGCTCTCCTGGGACGGCCGGCTCACCGACGACGCCCGGCTGGTGACCGCCGTCGCCAGGACCGCGGCCGCGCACGGAGCCCGGATACTCACCCGGGTACGCGCGCTCTCCCTCGGCGGCTGGGGCGCGGCCGTGCGCGACGAACTGACCGGCGAGGAACTGCAGATCCGGGCCCGCACGGTGATCAACGCCGCCGGCGTCTGGGCGGGCGGACTCGTCGACGACGTACGGTTGCGGCCCTCCCGCGGCACCCATCTGGTGCTCCGCTCCGAGGTCCTCGGCGGTCTGTCCGCCGGCCTGCACATCCCGATCCCCGGCGAGACCAACCGCTTCGTCCTCGTCCTCCCCCAGGGCGACGGCCGGGTCTACGTGGGCCTGACCGACGAGCCGGTCGACGGCGACGTACCCGACGTGCCGGAGGTGCCCGAGACCGACATCGGCTTCCTCCTCGACGTCCTCGGCTCCGCGCTCGACGTGTCCGTGGGCCGTGCGGACGTGGTCGGGGCCTTCGCCGGGCTGCGCCCACTGCTGGACACCTCCGGGCCCGGAGGCCCGGGCCGTACCGCGGACATCTCACGCAGGCACGCCGTCCTCACCTCGGGGGACGGTGTGATCACCGTGGTCGGCGGCAAGCTCACCACCTACCGGAGGATGGCCCAGGACGCGGTGGACGCCGCGATCACGGCACGCTCGCTGTCCGCCGGCGGATGCCGCACGGCCTCACTGCCGCTCGTCGGCGCCGCCCGCCCGGACGCGCTCGCCGCTCTGGACGTGCCCCGCCGGCTGGTCCGCCGCTACGGGACCGAGGCCCCGGCCGTCCACTCCCTCGGCCTCGCCGACCCCGAGCTGGCCCGGCCCGTCGTCCCCGGCCATCCCGTCACCGGCGCCGAACTCCTGTGGGCCGTACGGCACGAGGGGGCGCTGGACGAGTCCGACCTCCTCGACCGCCGTACCCGGATCGGCCTGGTGCCGCGCGACCGGGAGACCGCTCTGCAGGCCGCGCGCGGGGCACTGGCGACCCGGGTGGGCTGAACGGCGGCCGCCGGAAGGCGCCCGGAGCGGCCCGGCCGAACCGGCGGACGCCGCCCGGCGGTTCGGTCGCCTCCGCGTACTCGCCCGGCGGGGCCCGAACGCGCCGCACCCGGGTCGGCGGTGCCGGGGGCGTAGCCCGCACCGCCACCTCTACATCCTTCGGTGTAGCGGGGATTCGTCACCCGCCACGACGAATCGCCCCGTGACGGCGCGGACGATGAGGACATGACCAAGACTCTGTCCACGCCGGTCGGCGCGCCGGGCGCCTCGGGCGGCCGGCTGGCCCTGCTCGACGTGCTGCGCGGAACGGCGATACTCGGCACGCTGATGACGAACGTGTGGGTCTTCACTGCGCCCGGCGCGGAATGGGGGAGCCTCACGGGCGCCGGCGGCATGCCGGGGTTCACGTCCCTGCCCGACGGCGCCGAGACGCTCTTCCGGCTCGTGGCGGACGGGAAGTTCCTGGCCATGCTGACGATGCTCTTCGGTGTCGGGCTCGCCATCCAGTTCGACTCCGCCGCCCGGCGCGGGCTGCCCTGGCCGGGCACCTACCGGGGACGGGCGCTGTTCCTCCTCGCCGAGGGCACCGTCCACTTCGTCCTGGTCTTCGCGTGGGACGTCCTCATGGGGTACGCGCTCACGGCGCTGCTCGTCGCCCGGCTGCTGGCCCGCTCCGACCTGGCCCGCCGCCGGGCGATGTGGTGGGCGGGCGGTCTGCACCTGCTGCTGATGGCCGGGCTGACGGCGGCCCTGGCCGTACTCGGGGACGGCGGCGCAGGGCCCGGCGGGGACGTCCCGCGCGAGGTCGTCGACCTGTACGCGCACGGCGGTTACGCGGACCAGATCGCGTTCCGCCTGGACAACGCGCTCGCCCTGCGTCTGGAGCCGGTGCTGACGTTCGGTCTCCTGGTCTTCCTGTTCCTGCTGGGCGTACGGCTGTACCGGGCGGGGGCGTTCGGCGCCGACGCGGCCGGCCGGCGCACACGAGCCCGGATGATCGGCTGGGGGCTGGGGCTCGGCGTACCGCTGACCGGCCTGTCCGTGCTCGCCGGGCCCGACGGCTTCCTGCTCGAGCGCTACTGCGCCGCTCCCCTGGTGGCGGTCGGCTACATCGGCCTGATCGGTACCGTGCTGGACCGGGTCCGCCGGGAGGGCCCGCTCACGAAGGGGCTCGCCTCGGTCGGGCGGACGGCCCTGTCGGCCTATGTGCTGCAGAACGTCCTGTGCGTGCTCGTCTCGTACGGCATCGGTCTCGGCCTCGCGGAACGGCTCGGCGAGTCGGGCCGGCCCTGGTGGGTGATGGGGCTGTGGGCGGCGGTGTGCGCGGTGCTGATGGCGGGCTCCGCCGTGTGGCTGCGGCGGTTCTCCAAGGGGCCGCTGGAGTCCGTGCAGAGCCGGATCCTGCGGCGCTGAGACGCGTACCACCGACGTCGGCGCCGGGACAGCGCGGCCGGCCACCCCATCACCGCGGACCGCGGACCGCGGACCACGGACCGCGGGCCCGGCACCGGGGTGGCGGGGGCGGGACGCACCGGTGCCGCCGCAGCCGGCCGGTGCGTCCCTGGCGGGCCGATGCCGCGGCCGGCCGTGCGGAGGGCTCCGTCAGCCGCCGAGCTCCCGGTGCCGGGCCGCCAGCGCCGCCGAGCCCTGCTCGGTGGGCGAGCCGAGGAGCCGCAGCCGGGAGAAGCCCCCGTCCGGGAAGATGTCGATGCGGACGTGCGTGCCGACCGCCGGGGAGTCGAGCACGAAGCGGTGGTTGGTGTCGGGCTGCAGACGGGTGCGCGGCAGGAACTCGACCCACTCGCCGTCCTCGCCCGTCCTGGCCGACAGGGCGGCCCAACCGGCGGAGTTGCCCTTGAGGTACGCGGTGTCGATCTCGACGGCGCGGATCTCGGACTCGGCCACCAGCCGGTAGCGGATCCAGTCGTTGCCCCGGTCGCGGCGGCGCGCGGTCTCCCAGCCGTCGTCCATCTTGCGGGAGCGGCCCGGGGTGATGGTGTTGACGGGCGGCGAGTAGAAGCGGTTCGAGGCGTCCTCCACGGCGCCGCCGTTCTCCAGCGCCACGACGTCGAACGTGCCGAGCGCGGAGAGCCATTTCGGGTCGGGGGCGACCTCTCCGTACACGCGCAGCCGTGCGATGCCGCCGTCGGGGTGCTGGTTGACGCGCAGGTGCGTGAAGCGCTGTTCGGCGGTGACCTCGAAGCCGTTGGCGGCGTGACCGCCCACCGGGGTTCGGGGCACCAGGGTCGTCCACTTCACGCCCTCGGAGAGCAGTTCCTCCGGGGTGGGGGCGCCCTCGGCCCCTTCCCAGGTGGTGCCCTCGACGGACACGGCCTGCGGCATGTTGCCGCGGAAGTGGGCGGTGTCGACGACGATGCCGCGGATCACGCCGGGGGCACCGAGGCGGATCAGCGCCCAGTCGTGGTCGTCGGCCGTGGGCCAGGGCTGCTCGGCGGAGACACCGCGGCGGCGCCGGGTCTCCCAGCCGTCCATGATCTTGCCCTTGTGGCCGAAGTGCTCGGGGTCGAACTCGGCGGGCTCGGGCACCAGCAGGTTCTCCCGCTGGGCGAAGAACTCGTCGTTCGCGGCGATCACACCCGCGCCGAGCCGGCGGTCGGCGAGGTTCGCGAGACCGGTGAACGGGAAGTCCGCGGTGCGGTAGTCGGCGTACGGGTCGCCGCCCCCGTACGGGTGCGCGTTGCCGGTGAAGGACGGTATCGCCACGGTGTCAGTCGTTCCTTTCGAGCAGCCGGCCGGTGGGCTCGGCGACGGTGCCGTTCTCCACGATCCGCGTGCCGCGCAGCCATGTCGACTTGACGACACCGTGCAGGGTCCTGCCCGCGTATGCGGTGACCCGGTTGCGGTGGTGGAGTTCGGCGGGGTCGACGGTGAAGGTCTCGTCGGGGGCGAGTACGGCGAAGTCGGCGTCGCGCCCCGCTTCGACGGCCCCCTTCCGCGTGAGGCCGGCGAGTCCCGCCGGGGCGGAGGACATCCATCGGGCGACGTCCTCCAGGGTGTGGCCGCGCCTGCGCGCCTCGGTCCAGATCGCGGGCAGTCCCAGCTGGAGCGAGGAGATCCCGCCCCAGGCGGAGGCGAAGTCCGGGGTCTTCAGGTCACCGGTGCACGGCGAGTGGTCGGAGACGACGCAGTCGATCGTGCCGTCGGCGAGCCCCTGCCAGAGCACGTCCTGGTTCCGCGCCTCGCGGATGGGCGGGCAGCACTTGAACTCGGTGGCGCCGTCGGGGACTTCCTCGGCCGTGAGGGTGAGGAAGTGCGGGCAGGACTCGACGGTGATCCGGACGCCCTCGGCCTTGGCGGCGGCGATGAGCGGCAGCGCGTCGCCGGATGACAGGTGCAGGACATGCACCCGGGCGTTCAGACGCCGGGCCTGTGCGATGAGGTTCGCGATCGCCGTGTTCTCCGCGTCCCGGGGGCGGGAGGCGAGGAAGTCGGCGTACCGGGGGCCCGGCCGCCGGGGCGCGGCCGCCAGGTGGTGCGGGTCCTCGGCGTGGACGATCAGCAGCCCGCCGAAGCCGGCGATCTCGGCCAGGGAGCGGGCGAGCTGCTCCTGGTCGAGCTCGGGGAACTCCTCGACGCCGGACGGCGACAGGAAGCACTTGAAGCCGAAGACGCCCGCGTCGTACAGCGGCCGCAGGTCCCTGACGTTGCCGGGGAGCGCTCCGCCCCAGAACCCGGTGTCCACGTGCGCCTTGGGCCGTGCCACGTCCTGCTTGACGCGCAGGTTGCCGACCGTGGTCGTGGGCGGGAGGGAGTTCAGCGGCATGTCCAGCAGCGTGGTGATGCCGCCCGCGGCGGCCGCGCGGGTGGCGGTCCAGAAGCCCTCCCACTCGGTGCGGCCGGGATCGTTGACGTGGACATGGGTGTCGACGAGGCCGGGGAGGACGACGTGGTCGCCGACGTCCTCGAGCCGGGCGCCGACCGGCACCCCCGCGTCGTACGGAAGCACCGCCGCGATCCTTCCGGCGGCGACGGCGATCGAGGCGGGGCGCGTGCCGCCGGGGGTGACGACCCGTGTCGAGCGCAGCACCAGATCCACGTCCGTGACGTGTGTGTCGGACACCCTGCCCCTCGCTTCCGTACCGTGGCGCTTCCGCACGACGAAATTCAACGAACTGTTGAAGAAGTCTTCCCCTCCGCCCCCGGACAGTCAAGGCCCACCCGAGGCCCGCACGGGTACGTGCACAACGATCAGACGTTTCCACAAAGTGGAACTATAATTTCGACAAGCAGAACGTAGTTATGCACACAGGCAGCCCCTCGGGACCATCGGGGACGACCGGCCACACACGGACAAACGCGCCCTGACCCGCATCGACGCCCCGGCGCGAGCGGTGTGCGCCGCAACACGGCCCGGTAGGCTGCTGCCTTGCCCGCCCGCCTGAAAGGACCGTTGACGTGCCGACGTCCAGCGCCAGCACCACCGACGCCGCAAAGCCCGCCGCCAACAGCGGCGGTGTGCAGTCCCTCGAGCGCGCCTTCGACCTGCTCGAGCGGATGGCCGATGCCGGGGGCGAGGTCGGGCTGAGCGAACTCTCCGCGAGCAGCGGGCTCCCGTTGCCCACGATCCACCGGCTGATGCGCACCCTGGTCGCCTGCGGCTACGTCCGCCAGCAGCCGAACCGCCGCTACGCCCTCGGCCCCCGCCTCATCCGCCTCGGCGAGAGCGCCTCCCGGCTGCTCGGCACCTGGGCCCGGCCGTACCTCGCCCGCCTCGTCGAGGAGACCGGCGAAACGGCGAACATGGCCCTGCTCGACGGTGACGAGATCGTCTACGTGGCTCAGGTGCCGTCCAAGCACTCGATGCGGATGTTCACCGAGGTCGGGCGCCGGGTGCTGCCGCACTCGACCGGCGTGGGCAAGGCGCTCCTCGCCCACTTCCCGGCGGACGAGGTACGGGCCCTGCTCGCCCGCACCGGCATGCCGGCCGCGACGGAGAAGACCATCACCACGCCCGAAGGCTTCCTTGAGGCACTGCAGCAGGTCCGCCGCGCGGGCTACGCCGTCGACGACAACGAGCAGGAGATCGGGGTGCGCTGCCTCGCCGTTCCGGTGCCCGACTCCCCCACCGCCGCGGCGATCTCCATCTCGGGCCCGGCGGGCCGGGTGACGGAGGCGGCGACGGACAAGATCGTCCCGGTCCTCCAGACGGTGGCGAAGGAACTCTCCGAGGCCCTGGCGAACACGTCGGCACCACGGGAGTAGCGACCGCACGCGGCCGGCCACCGACGGCACGGAGCGGGCACCGAACACGGCCACCGGCACCACGGGAGCGGGCACCGCGCGCGACCACCGGTGCCGCTCCGGCATACCGCCGGGGAGCGGGCACCGAACACGAGCAGCCACCGCACGCACCCGCGCCGGCAGCCGCCTACTCCGTCACGATGCGCTCGACCGCGGCCGTCACCAGTCGCTCCCGCTCCGCCTCCGTGAAGACGTCCGGCAGGGTGAGCTGTTCGACGATCAGCCAGTTCAGGGCGAGGATCAGCAGCTTCACGGCCATCGCGTCGCCGGGAAGGCCCGAGGCCTCGTGGTAGGCGATGTTGGCGTCGACGTCGGCCCGGACCCGCTCGGTGAGGACCTCGCGCAGCGCGGGCCGGCGGGTGGCCTCCAGACGGAGTTCGAGCAGCGCCAGGTACCCGGTGCGGAAGGCGGCGACGCGGCCGACGAGTTCCCGCATCAGCTCCGCGTACGCCTCCCGGTCCCGCCCGGCCGTCCGCTGGCGGGCGATCGTGGCCTCGTCGGGCTGGAGCCGCTCGTAGACCCGGGCTCCGGCCTGTGTGAGCAGCTCGTCGCGGCCGGCGAAGTAGTTGGAGGCGGTGCCCGGGGGGACGGCGGCCTCGCCGTCCACCGCCCGGAACGTCAGCCCCCGCGCGCCTTCCCTGGCCAGCACCTCGATCGCGGCGTCGACGAGGGCCGCGCGCCGCTGGTCGTTCCGCCTCACCATCGGCACACCACTCCGTCCGCCGCCGCCTTCAGACCACTCCGGTCAGAGTACTACGCGCCAAGCGCAGCGATGCCCGATGCGCCACTGGGTGCCGCCCGCGAGGAGACCGGGGGGGCGCGGGACGCGCGCCGGGCCGCTCACCCTCGGCGCCGGGCCACCACCATCGCGCAGCGCGGGGTGCCGTCGGAGCGTCGTCCCAGTCCGTCGAGAGGGGCCAACTCCACGTCGAAGCCGACCTGTCGGAGTTCCGCGAGCACCTCACCGATCGGGAACGTGCGGTAGTACATGACGAAAGCGGGCCGCCAGACCCGGTTCCGCACGCGCATCACGGCGTCGAAGCCGAGCGTCGCCCAGTACGGCAGGGTCCCGAAGTGGGGCGGCGCTCCGACGGGGAACGCGAAGACGCCGCCCGGGCGGAGGACGGAGTGCACCTGGGCGAAGAGTCCGGAGCGTTCGCGGGGCAGGAAGTGCCCGAAGGCACCGAAGCTCACCGCGAGGTCGAACACCGGGCGGAACGGCAGGGCGCGGGCGTCGGCGCGGACCCAGTCCGCCGCGGGACGGGCCCGGCGGGCCTCACGCAGCATCCCCGCACTGAAGTCGACCCCGACGACCCGCTCCTCGCAGAGCCCGCGCAGCACTCGCACGCCCGCCCCCGTGCCGCAGCAGACATCCAGCCCGTCGCGGAACGGGCCGAAGGCCCGCAGCGCGCTCGCGGTCTCGTCGAGGATGCGGTCCGGGGTGCGGAACGGGGTCAGGTCGAACTTGGGCGCGAGCAGGTCGTATCCGCGCTCGACCGACGACAGCGCCTGCACGGCGAGTTCGCGGAGGGTGGGCCCCTGGGAGGTGAACATCGGCTCCCAGCGTAGTCATCGCGGGCCAGGGAGGTGGCGGGCCCGGAATGGTCACCCGCGGGAAGGACTCGGGCCCGGGAAGGTGGCGTCCGCGTGGACGGGGTGCCGTCCGGCCGCGCGCTCAGCCCTTCGGCTCGCCGAACAGCTCCACCGCGTTCCGCACGTTGGTCAGTCCGGCCGTCAGTGCGCTCACCGAGCCGACCGCTCCGGCGATCAGCAGCAGGGACCGGCGGAGCCGCCGGATCTCCGGCACGCCGCTCAGTGCCATCGCGTCCATGGCCGCCAGTTCGTCCTCCGCGATGCCGCGGTCGGCGAAATCGGCCGGATGGCAGGCGAGTTCGCGTCGGAGCCGGGAGACGGCGGCACGCAGCTCCGTCACCCTCGGGTCCTCGCCGCTCCGTGTCTCCCGCGTCTGCCCCACGCTCCGCAACAAAGCCCTCCCCCTCGCACGTCGTTGTGCTGCCCGGTGAACGACCCGCCGGACGGTGGTCGAACGCCTGGGGTCGCGGGCCAGTTAACGCCATTGCGTAGGCACTCCGCCACTCCGTGGTACGAAATTCAGCTCGACGTGTCCGCTTCCCGCGACTCGGGACCGCACGGCGCGGCACCGGCTGCCCCCGCGGCCCGCCCACCGGCGCCGCGGGGCGGGGCGGGGCCCTCCGCCGGGCCGGGTCGTCACGCCACGCGGCCGCCTGATGGGGTAAGCAGGGAGCATGGCTCACACTTCAGACAAACCGCAGGTCGCGGGGCTGGTGCTGGCAGCGGGCGCAGGACGCCGGCTGGGCGGGCGCCCGAAGGCGCTGCTGGAGCACCGAGGACGCCCCCTGGTGGAGAACGCGGTGCGGGTGCTCCGGGCGGGCGGCTGCCGGTCCGTGCACGTGGTGCTGGGTGCGGCGGCGGAGGAGGTGACGGGGCGGGCCGATCTGGCCGGCTGCGTCGTGGCCGTGAACCCGGACTGGGAGGAGGGGATGGGTTCCTCCTTGCGCGCGGGCCTGGCTTCCCTCGCCGCGGAGGGCGGGGGGCAGGACGCGGTCCTGGTGTCGCTGGTGGACCAGCCCGGTATCGGGGCGGCGGCCGTGGCCCGGGTCGTGGCGGCGTGCGACTCGCCCTCCGCGCTGGTGTCGGCGGCCTACGACGGACGCCGGGGCCATCCGGTGCTGTTCGGCGCCCGGCACTGGGAGGCGGTGGCGGCGCGCGCCTCGGGCGACCGCGGCGCCAGGGACTATCTGGCGGAGCACGAGGCGGAGATCGCCCTCGTCGAGTGCGGGGACGTGGCGGAGGCGTACGACATCGACACGCCGGAGGATCTGGCGCACCTCGATTGAGCCGGAGGAGGCCGGGCACCCCGGAACCGTACGCCCGCGCACCGTCCCGCGTCGCGCGGGTACCGCAGTCCGGGCCGGCGCCCCGGGGCGGCGGCGTCGCGTCACGTGAGGAGCCTGGCACCGAGCGCCACGATATGTCGACCAGAAGAATCTCGACATCAACAAACCATTGAACTTCCACTATGCGGTAACTACTATCCACTGATCAGAAGCGCCTGACCCGGTGAACGGCGCCCCCGGCCGCACCGCAGCACCCCTGGCACCGAGTGCCACTCCACTGTGCTCCGCGGCCACCCGTACCGCCCGTGAAGCTCGCTGAAGGAAGTGACAGCTCATGTCCGCACCAGCGCCGTCGCCGCTGGCCGTCGTCGAAGCCGAACCACTGCCCCGGCAGGAGGAGGTGCTGACCGACGCCGCACTCGCCTTCGTGGCGGAGCTGCACCGGCGGTTCACCCCCCGGCGTGACGCGCTCCTGGCCCGCCGCGCCGAACGCCGCGCCGAGATCGCCCGTACCAGCACCCTCGACTTCCTCCCCGAGACGGCGCGGATCCGTGAGGACGAGGACTGGAAGGTCGCCCCGGCCCCGGCCGCGCTCGACGACCGCCGAGTGGAGATCACCGGGCCGACCGACCGGAAGATGACCGTCAACGCCCTCAACTCCGGGGCGAAGGTCTGGCTCGCCGACTTCGAGGACGCGTCGGCACCCACCTGGGAGAACGTGCTACTCGGCCAGCTCAACCTCATCGACGCCTACGAGCGCCGCATCGACTTCACGGACCCGCGCTCGGGCAAGTCGTACGCCCTGCGGCCGGCGGAGGAGCTCGCCACGGTCGTGATGCGCCCCCGCGGCTGGCATCTGGACGAGCGCCACGTGCTGGTGGACGGGCGCCCGGTCCCCGGTGCACTGGTCGACTTCGGCCTGTACTTCTTCCACAACGCCCAGCGGCTCATCGACCTCGGGAAGGGCCCGTACTTCTACCTGCCGAAGACGGAGTCGCACCTGGAGGCCCGGCTCTGGAACGACGTCTTCGTCTTCGCCCAGGACCACGTCGGCATCCCCCAGGGCACCGTACGCGCCACCGTCCTGATCGAGACGATCACGGCCGCGTACGAGATGGAGGAGATCCTCTACGAGCTCCGCGACCACGCGGCGGGCCTGAACGCCGGCCGCTGGGACTACCTCTTCTCCATCGTCAAGAACTTCCGCGACGGCGGGACCAAGTTCGTCCTCCCGGACCGCAACGCGGTCACGATGACCGCGCCGTTCATGCGCGCGTACACCGAGCTGCTGGTCCGTACCTGCCACAAGCGCGGCGCGCACGCCATCGGGGGCATGGCGGCCTTCATTCCGTCCCGCAAGGACGCCGAGGTCAACAAGGTCGCCTTCGAGAAGGTCAAGGCGGACAAGGACCGCGAGGCCGGTGACGGCTTCGACGGCTCCTGGGTCGCCCACCCGGACCTGGTCCCCATCGCCATGGCCTCCTTCGACGCGGTGCTGGGCGACCGGCCCAACCAGAAGGACCGCCTCCGCGAGGACGTGCACGTCACGGCCGCCGACCTCATCGACATCGCGTCGCTGGACGCGCACCCCACGTACGAGGGTCTGCGCAACGCCGTCCAGGTCGGGATCCGCTACATCGAGGCCTGGCTGCGGGGCCTCGGCGCCGTCGCGATCTTCAACCTGATGGAGGACGCGGCCACGGCCGAGATCTCCCGCTCGCAGATCTGGCAGTGGATCAACGCGGGCGTGGTGTTCGAGAACGGCGAGACGGCGACCCCCGAGCTGGCCCGCAGGGTCGCCGCCGAGGAATTGGCCGCGATCCGCGCCGAGATCGGCGAGGACGCCTTCGCGGCGGGCAAGTGGCAGCAGGCGCACGACCTGCTGCTGCACGTCTCGCTGGACGCGGACTACGCCGACTTCCTGACCCTCCCCGCGTACGAGCAGCTGGTCGGCTGAGCACGCGTCGTCCACGGCCCGCTGCCCCCGGCACCGCACAGCGCCGGGGGCGGCGGGCCGTCGGCGTCGCCCACCCGTCGCCCACGACTGCGGTGAGGACGGAGTGGCAGGAACCACACCGGTACGCCGGACAGGGACCGGAACAATGCCCGAAGGTTGACCGTTCATACATGCGTGGCCGCGGAGGGGCAGTGTCCCCGGGCCCCACCCATGGCCCATGGGGAAGATCGTTCGGCTGAAGCCCCATGGCGCCCCTCGCCGAGAGGCGACCACCCTCCGCAGCCCCTCGAACGGCCCCGGTCGGTCCCCCCGCCGGCCGGGGCCTTCCCCCCGACCGGCGCCGGCGGCCGATCCGCACGGGACGCGACACTCCCCGCCCCACACCGGACCGCCCGGCCGAAACCCTCCCCGCCCCACACCGGACCCACCCCGCCGCACAGCGCCGGCCCGGCGAGGCGCACCCCGGGCGGCCAGGACCGGCACGATAATTCCGCTGTGCTCCCTTCCCCTTCCGCGCCGGCCCCGGAACGGGTTGTCCGGCCCTTTCGCGTACTCGTCGTCTGCACGGGCAATCTGCACCGTTCGCCGCTGGCGGAACGCCTGCTGAGAGCCAGACTCTCCGCCTCGCCCGGGACGTTCGAGGTGAGCAGCGCCGGCACCGCCGGCACCACCGGCACCCCCATGGACCCCTTCGCCGCTTCCCTCCTGGCCGAGTTCGGCGGCGATCCGCGCGGCGCCTTCGCCCGCCGGCTGACCACGGCCCACGTGGAGGACGCCGACCTCGTCCTGGGCGCCGCCGCGGAACACCGCGAGGCGGTCGTGCGGCTCTCCCCGCTGTGGGCACTCCAACGTGCCTTCACCCTTCGGGAGTTCGCCCGGCTGCTGAGGCCCGAGGACGCCGCGGGCGTCGCGGATCCCGCCGGGCGGGCCGCCGCCCTGGTCGGCGGAGCCGCGGCACGGCGGGGGAACACGGGCCGGGCGGACGACGACGACGTGGCCGATCCGCACGGGGCGCCCCCGGAGACGGCCCGGGAGGTGGCCCGGCGGATCGCCGAGCCGGTGGAACGCATCGCCGCGGCCGTGCTGGCCGCTCCGCGCTGAGCGGGGCCACCCGCACCGGCCGCCCCCGCCGGCGCTCCCTCCCGCGCGCCGGCGTCCGTACCCGCGGGGCCGCGGACCGCACCGGCCGGACCGCCCGCGCCCCGGGAAGACCGGCGTTCAGCCGCCGCAGGGACGGGGCGGCCGGGCCGTGACCCGCAGGGGCTGGACGAGCCGCTGGTGCAACAGCGTCGGGGGACGGTCCGAGGGACGTTCCACGAGTTCCAGGACGAGGGTGCGCGTGGCGCCGCGGGACAGCTCCATGTCGACCGTGTAGACCGGGTGGCCGCGTTCGGTCAGCTGGTTCAGCATGGCCGGCCGGCCGTCCACGGTCGCCCTTTCCAGCCGTGCTCCCTCGGTGGCGTAGTACGAGACCAGCAGCCGGTTGTCACCGGGCCGGGTCCTGTAGGGCGGATTGTCCACCCGCTGGGTGACATAGGCGGGCAGGCCCGAGTCCGGTGCCCTGTTCGTCAGCGACGCGGTCACGGTCACCTCGCGTCCGGCCTCCGTGCACCGTCCGGCGGTCCATTCCATGCGCCGGTCCAGGTAGTAGTCGAGTTTGGTGCCGGCCGCGTTGTTGACGACCAGTCCGGCGAACGGGGCGGGGTCGTCGGGCAGGACGCCCCCGAAGGGGTGCGCAGCCAGCTCGCGCTGCTCGTCCGGATGGGCACTCCACACCTTCACCCGCCCTTCCCGCAGCTGACCCCGCAGCGCCGCGAAGAGCGCGGATCGGCGCGTCGGGTCGCCGGCACTGCCCAGCAGCACCTCGGAGGTGGCGCGGGCGACGTCGAGGAAGTACGCCTTCCGTTCCGCGGTGTCGGGGAAGGCCGCGTAGCTGGTCCGCTCGGTCAGGTCCACCACGTTGGCGGCGGTGACGGCGGTCCCGTCGGGGAGCCTGGCGGGGCCCGCGGCGGCGAGCAGTCCCGCCAGCGCGCCGGGATCGAGGGCGAACGCGCCGTCCAGCCGCTGGCCGCTGTGCTCACGCCACATGGCGCTCCAGATCCGCGCCGCGTGCGGGAAGTGCGGACTGACGTTGGAGTTGACCCAGACACCGGTGGGCACATGGCGGCCGTACATCGTGGCGTACTCGGCGCCCAGGTCGACGGACGCGCGGACCTCCGCCAACTCGCTGTCGTTGCCGAAGCGTTCGAACCCCAGACGGCCGCGGTCCGCGGTGAGGACCGCGAACGCGCCGGGCAGCCCGCCGGTGCCGCGGGCCTCCGCCGTGTTCTCGAAGACCACCAGGTACCGTCGCGGGCTCTTCTCGCCGAGCATGGACGGCACCACCCGCGCCGCGGCCGCGGCCTCGACCGTGGCGGGGACGATGCGGTCGAGCTGACGGGCGAGCAGGGCCCGGGCCCGGTCGGCCGCCGGCAGCCAGGTGCTGCGGGGCAGGCCGGCCACGTCGGCCCGTACCTCGGAGGCGCTGCGCGATGCGGCGTGGAGGGCGGGAGCGGCACGGCGCAGTGCGGAGAGGTCGAGGTGACCGCCGTCCGCCCCGGCGCCGGCGGCGAGTTCGCCGGCGGTGTCCGCGAGGGGCGAGAGCACGTCGCGGGTCAGCCGGTCGGCCGCCTCCGCCGCACCGCGTACGGTGCGGACGGGGCCGCCGAGGACCGGCAGGTGCGCGGCGGTGTACCAGGCCGGCCCGGTGGTGAGGCGGTGTGCCCCGGCCGCCCGGGCGGCGGCCTCGCGCACGGCGCCTGCCGGGCTGCTCGTCGCCGGTGCGCCCGCCGCGGCCCGGCCCCGCAGTGATTCCAGGCTCCGCTGGGCGGCGAGCAGTTCCTGGCGGGCGAGCACGCCGGTGACGGCGAGCCAGACGGCGCCTGCCAGGAGCAGCCCCGCTGCGGCGCCCAGTGAGGCCGCGAAGGGCCGGCGGCGGCACCAGCGCACCGCCCTGTCCGCGGTGCGGGTCGCGAAGCCTTGTTCCGGACGCGGCATGCGCGTCTCCCTCCGTCGGGCAGCGGTGCGTCGCACGCCGCGTCAGTAGGCGCCGTCGCCGCGCGCGACGGCGGGCAGCGTGCGCACGAGGATCTTCAGGTCCGTACGGATCGACCAGGTACGCACGTACTCCAGGTCGAGGCGGAGCGCCTCCTCCCAGCCGAGGTCGGACCGTCCGCCGATCTGCCACGGGCCGGTGAGGCCCGGGCGGACCAGCAGCCGGCGCCGGGCCTCCTCGGTGAACGCGGAGTCCCGGACCGGCAGCGGCCGTGGACCGACCAGCGACATCTGGCCCATCAGCACGTTGACCAGCTGCGGCAGTTCGTCCAGGGACCAGCGGCGCAGCCAGCGGCCGGTCGTGGTGACCCGGGGGTCCTCGCGGATCTTGAACAGATGTCCGTCGGACTCGTTCCGGGCGTCGAGCCCGGCCCTCATCCGTTCGGCCCCGACGTGCATGGTGCGGAGCTTCAGCACCTCGAACTCCCGGCCGTACCGGCCCGTGCGCCTCTGCCGGAACAGGACCGGCCCCGGGGTGTCCGCCTTCACCGCGACGGCCACCGCGAGGAGCAGCGGCGCGAGCAGGAGGAGCAGGGCGGCGGCCCCCATGACGTCGATGGCCCGCTTGACTGCCGGACGTCCGCGCCCCGACCGAGCGGGACCGTCCCCGGCCGTCACTGCGACGGGTGATGCCGCCCCACCGCCCTCTTCAACTGAACGAGGGAAAGTTGACCATCGCGGAGGCATATTCAGTCACCTAACGTCTCGAATAGTCGATAACCGACAAATAGATGCAAACACGATGTCGGGGCAGGCCTCGGCAATGACACATCACCTTGCCGCCGCCGACCCGCGACGTGGCGGTCGAGAGGACCTTCATGCGTGCTGTAGTGACGGGTGGGGCCGGGTTCATCGGCTCCCATCTGTGCGAGCGCCTGCTCGCCGCAGACCACTCCGTGCTGTGCGTGGACAATCTCGTGACGTCCAGCGAGGACAACGTCGCCCATCTGATGGGAGACCCGCGCTTCCGCTTCGACCGCCGGGACGTCACCGCGGGCCTGAACGTGAGCGGACCGGTGGACGCCGTGTTCCACCTCGCCTCGCCCGCCTCCCCCGCCGACTACCTGAGGCTGCCCCTGGAGACGCTGCGCGTGGGGTCGGCCGGCACGTGGCACGCACTCGACCTGGCCGCCGCCAAGGGCGCCCGTTTCCTGCTGACCTCCACCTCGGAGTCGTACGGAGACCCCCAGGTGCACCCGCAGCCGGAGAGCTACTGGGGTCACGTCAACCCGGTGGGTCCGCGCTCGGTGTACGACGAGGCGAAGCGCTTCGGCGAGGCCCTGACGATGGCGTACCGCAGGGACCGCGGTGTCGACGCCAAGATCGTGCGCATCTTCAACACCTTCGGCCCCCGGATGCGCCCGGACGACGGCCGGGCCATCCCCACGTTCATCCGCCAGGCACTGAGGGGAGAGCCGATCACGGTCACCGGGGACGGCAGCCAGACCCGGTCGCTGTGCTACGTGGACGACCTCGTCGAAGGGCTGATGCGGATGATCGGGAGCGGCCACGGGGGCCCGGTCAACCTCGGCAACCCGCACGAGATCACCATGCTCGAACTGGCCCAGTGGATCAGCAAGCTCACCGAGTCCCCGTCCGAGATCGTGCTGGTCCCCCGGCCGGAGGACGACCCCGGCAAGCGCCGCCCGGCCATCGCCCTGGCCCGCGAACTGCTGGACTGGAACCCCATGACACCGGTGGAGCACGGGCTCCGGGAGACCATCAAGGACTTCCGCCGCCGGATCGACTACGACGACTTCGGCGCGGCCCCCCGCCGGCACCCCGTCACCGTGCTGAACGGCACGGCCCGCCGATGACGCCGCTCGGCGGCCGGACCGCGACCGGCGCAGCAGCCGTTCCCGTGGTTTCGTGCCTCGGCGTTCCCGTCACGGCGCACACCCGTGAGGGCGCGGCCCGCCGGGTGGTGCACCGCGCCCTGCACCTCCGGGACGCCCGCGAGGCGCACCGGAAGGGAGCCGCCGAGGGAGCCGCCGCCCCCGTGGGAAGCGACGTGCACCTGTGCAACGCCTACACCCTCGCCCTGGGCGACCGGGACCCGGACCTGCTCAGGACCCTCCGCCAGTCGTTCCTCAACCTCGCCGACGGACAGCCGGTGGTCTGGGCGAACCAGCTCCTCCACCGGGGCACGGCGCTGCCGCGCAGACGCGTCTACGGACCGGACCTCATGCTGGACGTCCTCTCCATGAGCCAGGGCACCGGGCTGCGGCACTACCTGCTGGGGTCCACACCGGAGGTGCTGGCCGCGTTGCAGCGCGAGGTGCGGCGGCGCTTCCCCCGTGCCCTGATCGCCGGCGCCTGTTCCCCGCCCTTCCGGTCGCTGACCGCCCAGGAACTGCGGGAGCAGGAGGAGGACATCCGCGCCCGCGGGGCCGACATCGTCTGGGTGGGTCTCGGCACCCCCCTGCAGGACCACCGGGCGGCCGAACTCAGTGCCGCGCTGCCCGTGGTGACGGTGGCGGTGGGCGCGGCGTTCGACTTCATCGCGGGCAACAAGCGGCAGGCACCGGCCTGGATGCAGAACGGCGGTCTGGAGTGGATGTTCCGGCTGGCCTGCGAGCCGCGCCGGCTGTGGCGACGCTATCTGTTCGGCAACGCCCGGTTCGTCGGGGGCGTCGTCCGACAGGCGGCCCTCCGGACGACTCCGGGGGCATCCGCCGCGACCGGGCGGCCGTCGGACGTCGGGGCGGCTCTCGTCAGCGGGCGGGAGAGGACGCGTTGACGGCACCGACCGATGAGGCCCCGGGCACGGACCGCGAGCACGGCCCCCGCCCGCCCGCCGGCGCGCTGCGCATCGTCCTGGCCTCGTACGCGTGCGACCCGAGCCGCGGCACCGAGCCGGGCATGGGCTGGGCCTGGGCCGAGGCACTGGCCCGCCGCGGTCACACGGTCGAGTTGCTGACCCGCCCCCACGGCGGCAACACGGAGCACATCGGCCGGCGCGTCGAGGCCCTCGGCGCGGTCGGGCGGCGGATCCGGACCCATGTCGTGCCCGCCCCGCCGCGCCCCTGGTGGGTCCGGCTGCTGCCGGGCTTCCTGCGCGGCCAGGCCCTGGAGTTCGTCCACTACGACGGATGGCAGCGGCGCGCCCTCGAACACGCCCGCGGCCACGGGCTGGACGAGGCCGATCTCGTGCACCACGTCTCGTACGGCTCGCTGGTGGGCGGCAGCCTGCTGCGCCGGCTCGGACCGCCGCTGGTGTTCGGTCCCGTGGGCGGTGGGCAGACCGCTCCGCGCAGTCACCGCCGCTGGCTGGGACCGGCGTACCTCCAGGAGGCGGTACGGGAGTTGCTGTGGGTGCGGGGCATGAGCCTGCGCCCGGCGTGCCGTGCGACGCTCCGCGAGGCCGCTCTGGTCCTGACCACCAATCGCGACACCGCGCTGCGGGCCCGCCGCCTGGGCCGTGCCGACCCGCGTCTGGTCCTGAGCGACGGAGTGCCGGACGAGTTGCCGCGCGAGCCACCGCGGGAGGACGCGCGGCGCCCGGGACGCCCGCCGACCGTGCTCTGGGTCGGACGGCTCACCGCCATCAAGGCCCCGGAGCTGGCCCTGAGAGCGTTCGCCCTCCTCCTCGCCCGCGTGCCCGGAGCCCGTCTCGAGGTGCTCGGGGACGGTCCGCTCCGTGCGGATCTGGAACGGCTCGCGGCACGGCTCGGTGTCGCCGGCTCCGTGTGCTTCCGGGGCCGGCTGCCCTGGGAGGAGACCCTCGGCGCGTACGACGAAGCGGACGTTCTGCTCTTCACCAGCCTCCGCGACTCCTTCGGGGTGCAGAACCTCGAGGCATGGGCGCGGGGTCTGCCGGTGGTGCATCTCGACCACCAGGGAGTCGGGGACTTCTCCGCGCCCGGATGCGCGGCGCCCGTGCCGCTGGGCGATCCCGCGGACCTGCCGCAGCGCCTCGCCGACGCGGTCGCCGGTGTCCTCGCCGACGAGGAGGCGCGCCACCGCACCGCGGAGGCCGGGCCCCGGTGGGCGCGGCAGCACACCTGGTCCTCGAAGGCCGAACTCGCCGAGCGGCTGTACGAATCCGTCCTGAACCGTCGCTGAAGCACCGGTGGTCCCGGCGGCCGTGCCCGCCCGCGATCCGCCCCGCCCCGCCCCGCCCGCTACGGAAGAGAGCAGCACAGCGCATGCCAGCACAACAGGCACCCCGTCTCGTGACGGGCAGTCCCCCGACGAACCCGGCGGCCTACCGCGTGGCGCTGGTGCACAGCTTCTACTCCTCCCGCCGGCCGAGCGGCGAGAACGCCGCCGTGCTCGACCAGGCGGAGGCGCTTCGTGCCGCCGGGCACGACGTCACGCTGGTCGCCGCCCACACCGACGCGCTGGAGAGCGAGCGTGGCTACACCCTGCGCGCGGCGGTCAGGGTCGCCACGGGCCGCGGCCGGTCACCGCTGCCGGAACTGCGCAGGCTCGGTCCCGATGTGGTGCACGTGCACAACCTCTTCCCCAACTTCGCCACCGACTGGCTGGACCGCTGGCCCGGTGCCGTGGTCGCGACACTGCACAACTACCGTCCCGTGTGCGCCGCCGCCACGCTCTTCCGCGACGGGAAGATGTGCACGGCCTGCCCGGACGGCGACCGGTGGACCGGACTGCGGCACGGGTGCTACCGGGGGCGCCGCGGCGCGACCCTCCCCCTCGCCTGGGCCGGCCGGCGCGGCGCGGCGGCCCATCCCCTTCTGCGGCGCGCCCAGCGTCTGGTGACGCTCTCCGAGCGCAGCCGGGAGCTGTACCTCCGGTTCGGTGCACCGCCGGAGAAGCTCGCCCTGGTGCCCAACTTCGTCGGCTTCGGCGGTCCGGCCGACCCGGAGGACCGCAGCACGGAGGCGTCGGGAGCGGACCCGGCGACGGACCCGGGGGCGGCGACGCGGTGGGTGTACGCGGGCCGGCTGAGCGAGGAGAAGGGCATCCTGCCGCTGCTCAGGAGCTGGCCGGAGAGCGAACCGCTCGACGTGATCGGCTCGGGCCCGCTGGAGTCCGCCTGCCGGGAGGCCGCGTCCGGCGGCGTCCGGCTGCTGGGCGCCCTGCCGCGCCGGGAGGTCACCGCCCGGCTGCCGCGGTACACGGGTCTCGTCTTCCCCAGTGTCTGCCCCGAGTCCGCCACCGCCCTGGTCTGCCAGGAGGCGCTGGCGGCAGGAGTGCCCGTCCTCGCCCTCGCCGGATCGGCGGCGGCGGACAGTGTGCGCGGGGACGGTACGGGCGCGGTCTACGACGGCCCCGGCGACCTGCCGCACGTCCTCGCGACGGCACGCGAGCGCTTTCCCCGGCTGCGTGAGCACTGCCGCCGGGTGCACGCCGAACGGTACAGCGCCCGGTCCTGGACGGCCGCGATGGAGTCCGTCTACGCACAGGCCCTGGCGCACACGCCGCTCCTCCGCCCGGCGGGCGTCGCGGAGCGGGCGTGGTGACCGCCGGGGGCACCCGGCGCCGCGTGGCCGTGGTGCAGCCGTACGTCCCCGGCTACCGCACGTCCTTCTTCGACCAACTGCACGCCCGGCTGGCCTCCGAGGGCGTGGACCTGGAAGTGCTCCACGGGCCGGCGCCCCCGCACCAGGCCGCACGAGGTGACGCCGCCTCCTGCTCCTGCGCGAGCGAGGTCCCCGCCCGTCGCCTGTCCCTGCCCGGCGGGAGGTCGCTGCTCTGGCGCCGGGTGCAGCGCCGGGCGGCCTCCGCCGACCTCGTCGTGCTGGAGCAGGCGCTGCACAACCTGGAGGCGTACCCCCTGCTGCTGCGGTCGGCGGGACGGAAGGCCGGCCGCGCCCCCGAGGTGGCCTTCTGGGGACACGGCCGGACCTACACCAAGCCGCCGAACCGTCTGGAAGCCGTGGCGAAGAGCGCGCTGACCCGGCTGGGGTCCTGGTTCTTCGCCTACACCGAGGGCGGGGCGGCGCACGTCGCCTCACGCGGCTTCCCCCGCGACCGGATCACCGTGGTCCGCAACTCCGTCGACACCGGGGAACTCGTGGCCGCGCGTGCCAGGGCCGCGCTGCCGGGGACGGCGGAGTCGGCCGCGGCCGCGCTGCTGCGGCGGCGGTACGGCCTGACCGGGGGACGCACCGCGCTGTACCTCGGCGGGCTGGACGCGCCCAAGCGGATTCCGTTCCTGCTGGACTGCGCCGACCGCATCGCCGCCGAACTCCCGGGCTTCAGGCTGCTGGTGGCGGGCGACGGCGCGGACCGCCACCTGGTCGACGCCGCCGCCGCCCGTCCCGGCGGCCCGGTGATCGCGGTGGGACACACGGGCGGGACGGGAACGGCCCCGCTCGGGGCGGTCAGCGACGTCATGCTGATGCCGGGGCGGGTCGGACTCTGCGCGGTGGACTCCTTCGCCCTGCGCACGCCCGTGGTCACGACGGACTGGCCCTGGCACGCTCCCGAGTTCGAGTATCTGGCCGACGGCCGAAACGCGCTGGTCACTCCCGACGACCCCGCGGCGTACGCCGGCGCCGTGACCGCGTTGCTGCGCGATCCCGCACGGCTGGAGGCCCTCCGTACCGCGTGCGGGAACGACGTTCCCGCGTACACGACGGAGGGGATGGCGGCGCGTTTCTGCGACGGGCTGCTGAAGGCGTTGGAACGACACCAAAGGAATACGCATGCAGGTACATGAAGCCGGCCTCCTCGGCCGGACCGCCAAGGCCGCGGCACCCCGGCTGTGCCGGCTGGCGAGCAGCCGGCGGATCCGGCAGGGGACCCGACTGCTGGAGATCTACCTGGAGATCCTCCAGGGACGGGGCGCCGGGACCGGCTGGGACCTTCACGGCGAGATCGTCGCGGCGCGGCGCTGCCTCCGTGGGGTCGAAGCCCCGGTGATCTTCGACGTGGGGGCGAATTACGGTCAGTGGTCGACGGGGCTGCACTCGGCCCTGGGAACACGGAACGGCCGCTACTTCCTGTTCGAACCACAGCCGGCGTGCCGGCCGGCGCTCGCCAGGACCCGGGTGCCCAACCAGGTGGTCATTCCCGCGGCCGTGAGCGACGAGGAGGGCTCCGCAACGATCTTCGCCGACACCCCGGGCTCGGGCGTGGCGTCCGTCCACCGGCGCCGTGACTCCTACTTCGGCGACATGACGGCACATCAGGAGAAGGTGCCGGTCACCACCATCGACCGGGAGGTCGAGAGGTGGGGGGTCGAGCGGATCGACCTGCTGAAGCTCGACATCGAGGGAGCGGAGTACCAGGCCCTGCGCGGAGCGGCCGGCAGCCTCCGGGACCGCAGGGTGACGACCATCGCCTTCGAGTTCGGCTCGGCGAACGTCTACTCCCGCACCTTCTTCCGCGACTTCTGGGACCTCCTCACCCCGCTCGGCTACCGTCTGTGGAGGATCTGCCCCGGCGGCGTCCTGCTGCCCGTGCAGGCGTACACCGAGGAACTCGAGCACTTCCGCGGGGTGAGCAACTACCTCGCTTCCCTGGGAACGCCGGAGTCCCGCACTCCGCGCATGCCCGCCCACCGGAAACCCGCGGCGTCCGCCGCCGGGCGAGCTCCGTCCGGGCACCGCGGGGAATCCGCTGCGCACCACGCCACTGGTGCCGAGGAGTGAAGCGGCGGGCAACAACACCGACACTTCGGCGTTGGCCGCGGATCTCCGTGGCCGCTGCCGTACGTTGAGCCGCGTGACAGTGCACGACACCTTGCGTAGCGCCCGCGATTCGCTGTTCCGGTTCCCCGGTGTGCAACGGGCCGTCCGACTCGCCACGATGCGCGGCTGCGTGCCGAACGCCGTCTGGAAGCGCCTGCACCCCACCGGTGTGTGGACGCTGCGCGCCCCGGACGGCAGCGGGTTCCACTACGCCAGCGATGCCGACGACATCCTGGCCCGCAGCCTCATCTGGACGAACATGCGCCACTGGGAGGAGACCACCCACCCGGTCTTCTTCGACCTCGCCCGCAGTGCCAGAGGGTTCGTGGACGTCGGCGCCTTCTCCGGCATCTACACCCTGCTGGCCTGCCGGGCCAACCCGCGGCTCCGCGCGGTCGCGGTCGAGCCCAACCCCGCCGCGATGCGCAAGCTGCGCCGCAACATCGAGGTCAACCGACTCCAGGACCGGGTCGTCCTGGTCGAGAAGGCACTCTCCGGATCCCGCGGCCGGGCACTCCTCGGTATTCCGTCCGACACCACGGCCGCTTCCCTGCTCGCGGCCGAACCCGAGAACGACACGGTGGAGGTCGAGGTCACCACCGGGGACGACGCGATCGGGGACCTCCCCGTCGATCTGGTGAAGATCGACGTGGAAGGGCTGGAACCCGAGGTGCTGGGCGGCATGAGCCGCACGATCTCGGCCCACCGTCCGACGATCATCGCCGAGTGCCTCGACGGAGCCGCCCTGGAGAGGCTGCGCGGAGCGGTCCTCGAACTCGGCTACCGCCGGATCCGGCACCTCGGGAAGGACGGGGTGGCGCCGGCCGCGCCGGGGTTCGTCCCACCGCCCCGATACGCCAACTTCCTTGTCGACTGACGTTTCCGGGCCGGCCGAGGACGCCCGGGGAGGCCCGGGACGAGACTGAGCCGGGGACGCGAGGAGCAGCAGTGAGTGCACCGGTGGTACTGCACCTCAACAACGAGCCCGAGCTGACCCGGCGCAGCCGGTTCACCGGCGCCTTCCGGAGGCTGCAGGCCGAGGGGCGCCTCGGACACGTGCCCGCCGCGCCACGGGCCGCGCTGCTCCGCGGCGGACGCCGGGCCGCCCTCGACTCGCTGGAGAGAGCCGTCCTCGACTCCCGCCCCGACGTCGTCTTCGTCCAGTCCCCGCACGGGTTTCCCTTCTCCTACGAGGAGATCGCCCGGCTGCTGCGGCTGGCGGGATCGCCACCGGTCGTCTACCAGGAGGGCGACGCGTGGGGCGGCAACAAGCGGCTGCCCGAGTCCAGCCGCTCATGGCTCCGCCTGGCGGACGCCGTGTTCAGCGTCGCCGGAGGCGCGCAGCTGGCCATGCTGCGACGCATCGCGCGGAAGCCGGTGCGCTACGTGCCCCACACACTGCCGCTGGACTGCTTTCCCGAGCAGGACCGGCCGGCTCCCCCGGGCGACGCCGCCGTGTTCGACGTGGTGACCATCGGCAACAGCGTGGTGCGGGCCCGGGTCGTCCCCCGGCTGCCGGGCGCCGGTGAGCGGGCCCGGGTCGTCCGCGGGCTGGGACGACTGGGCTGCCGACTCGGTGTGTTCGGATCGGGGTGGCGCGGCCCGCACGCCCTGGGTCCGTTGCCCTTCGAACGGCAGATCGCCGTTCTCCGCTCCGCGCGGATGAGCGTGGGATGGGACCACTACGGGCGCTACCCCGGCTACTTCTCCGACCGGCTGCCGATCTCCGGGGCCGCGGGACGCGTCCACGTCAGCCAGAGCAGACCGGGCATGGAATGGCTGCCGGGCCCTCAGGACGGCCTCCATCTCGTACGCACTCCCCGGGATGTCGTGGGCCGGGTGGCGGACTTGCTGCACGAGGAACAGCACAAGCTGGACTCGGCCGGGGAAAGGCTTCGTCGCTGGGTGCTCTCGCACCTGACCGACCTCCACTCCGTCCAGTTCATGCTGGGCGCGTTCCTGCCTCTGCCGTCGCCCCCCGCCGACCCGTGGCAGCGGATCGCCGCAGGGGAGGGCGAGCGGGGGTGAGTACCGGCGGCGATCCGGCGGGAGGGAAACGGACGGGGAAGGAGACCGCCATCCCCGGTGAGCACCCGCATTCCCGCACGGTCGTCACCGGCACGCTGTGGAACTACTCGGCGGCGGTCGCGGCGGCCCTCCTCCAGCTCGGATACACGGCCTACACCGGACGGGCCGTCAGCGCCGCCGCCTTCGGGGCCTTCGCGTCCGCCCTGTCCATCACCCAGCTGCTGGGCTACTTCGCCAACGCCGGACTCGCCACGACGGTGCTGCGCTCGCGCGAGCTGACGCGCGGCCTGCTCGTGGCGACGGTCCGCCTGGGCCTGCTGAGCGGCCTCCTGTGCTTCGCCGTGGTGGAAGCGACGGCCCCGCTCTGGGCCGAGCTGTGGAACGCCCCCGAGACGACGGGGCTGTTGCGCGTGCTGGGCCTCCAGTTCCTCTTCCTCCCCGTGGGGGCGGTGAGCGCGGCCGGCCTGCGGAGGCTGCAGGCCCAACGGGCCGCGGTCCTGGTCGAGACCGGGGCGCTGGCGGCGGGGCTGCTCGCGGGAACCCTGCTCCTGGCGGCCGGCTGGAACCCGCTGGGCCTCGCCGTCACCTCGGTGACCACCCAGCTGGGCATCGCGGTCCTCGCCGGCGCCCTGGTCACCCGGCGGCTGCCGCCGGCGGCCGGCAGCTCCGCCGAACGGCCGGTCCGGTATCGCGAGCTCGTCGGCTCCTCGGGCTTCCTCGCCGGGCACCAGCTCGCCCAGTACACGACGAACACCGTGCCGCTGTGGGCGGCCGGCACGATCCTCGGTCCGGTGGCGGCCGGCTACTACTCGCGGGCGACACTGTTCACCGGACTGCTCCTCACCACGCTCGCGGCCGGCCTGACCCGGGTCACGACCCCCGCCCTCACCAGAGTGCGTGCCGAGGTCGTGGCGCGCCCTCCGGACGCCCGGGCCCCCCGGGGCGCGGAGGAGCCAGCCGTCCGCCGTGCGGCGACGGACGTCCTGCTCGCGGCCTCCGCCCTCTCGTTCATCCCGTTCGCGTTCCTCGCCGGGACCGGGCCCGGCGCGCTGCAACTGCTCCTGGGACCGGGGTGGACCGAGGCGGCCCGGCTGGTGCCCCCGCTGTGCCTCTTCTCCGCCGTCGCCGTCGTGTACGCGGTCGGACTCTCCGTGGACACGGTGTGCGGCTCCCTCGGCCGGATGGCCGCCGCCCAGTGCGCGGCAGCCGCCACGACACTCGCCGGGGCGCTGGTCGCCACCGCCGGACACGGACTCACCGTGCTGGCCCTGGCCGCCCTCGCGGGTCAGCTGAGCGGCCTCGCGGTGCAGATGTGGAAGTGGCGGGGCGGCCGGGTCGTCGAGGCACGTCGCCTGTGGGGTGGCCACGCGGTGCATGCGGCGCTGGGACTGGCGGCGTACGCGGCGGGAGTGGCCCTGTCCCGGATGGCCGCCGACCGCCCCTGCCCGGCCGTCGTGCTGGTGTTGCCGGCCGGCGCGCTCTTCGTGGCGTTCTGCCGCCCCCTGCGCACCCGGCTGCCGCTGTACCGGGTGGCGGCCGACCGTGGCCTGCTCCCCCTGCGGCTGCCCTTCCGGGTACGCGGCCCTCGGCGCGAGGGGATCACCCGGCCGCAGGCACAGTGATCAGTCCCCGGTGCCACTCGCACCGGATCGCGTCGCGGGTTCGCGGAGGAACACCGCGTCGCACTGGAGCATCTGGCCGGTCTGGCGATCGGTGAACCCCGGCACCACCGCCATGAGGGTCAGGCCGTAACGCCGCTGCGCGGTGTCCATCACCTCGTGCAGCAGGGGGCCGCCCTCGTACAGGGGGACGCAGGACGCCTCCAACTGCAGACCGCAACAACGTCGCACGAGGTCCTCGGCTCCTCGCAGCACGGCTTCCTCGTACCCCTGGACGTCCAGTTTGACGAAGACGCGGTCGTCGGGACCGGCAAGTTGCGGCCACAGGTCGTCCAGACGGTACTGCTCGGCCTCCTGGCGACCCACGTAGCGCGAGTCCGGGCACGCTTCGGCATGTCGGGAAAGCATCGGCAGTACGGAGCTGCTCAGGCCGTTGTTTCCGGCCACGTTCAGGGTGACGGTGGCCCGCCTGTCGCCGAGGGCGTGCGGGAGCGCGGTCCACAGGGGGTCCGCGTCCGCGCGGCGGCGAAGGGCCTCGAACGCCGGGCGCAGTGGCTCGAAGGACACGATGCGCCCCCGGTATCCGAACCGCCGCAGGCCGAGTCCGTACTGGCCTCGGTTCGCTCCCACGTCGAGCACCACGTCGGCGCCGGAATGACGCAGCAACTGCACGGCGCGGTAGTCGTAGGAGCACTCCGGAAACCGATTCACGTCGAAGCCGAAGCGCTGGACGGCTTTCCGGGCCCGGTGGAGAAGAGTCACCCGCCCATTGTGATCGGCTCATATCGGATTTGTCACTGATGGTGGCGTTCTACACGCCGTGCCCTTTCGGGTGCCCTCCTGCCTTCGCCAGGGTGCTGTCCTCCCGCTCCCCCTCGGCGGGTCGGGCCGCAGTCGCCGGACGAGGCATCGGCGCCACAGGGTCCGGAGCACCGGGCGACGGGGGCAGGGGCGGCCCGCCGGCCGTTCGGACCCGCGCCTGCCACAGGCAGAACCCGAGCAGCACCGCCTGCTCGGGAAAGGCGGAGTAGGACACGAAGAGCACCAGTTGGCCGACCATCACGACACGGAGGGCCAGGGTCGCGGCACCGGCCCGCGCGAGCCGTCGCCAGGTCTGGAAGTAGACGACGAGCAGCGCCAGCAGGCCCACCAGCCCCAGACGCAGCATGATGTGCAGGTAGTAGTCGTGTGGGGACACCGTGACGAGACCGCCCCCGATGAACCGCTCGTAGCCGGACCCGAAGGGTGCGCCGACCAGCCACTGGACGAGGGTTCGCGGCGCGTCGAGCAGGTCCTGCCAGCCGAGCACCCGCCAGGCGAAGGTGCTGCGGGTGCCCTGGGTCTCCTTGAACGAGTCCGCGAGCGAACCGCCGATCGCACCGAAGGCACCGGCGACGTAGAGCAGGGCCGCGAGGGAGAGCACGAGCGCTCCCGCGCCCGCCGACACCAAGCGCTGCCCACCGCGCGCGGGACGCAGCACCCACCAGGCCAGCCCCATCATCGCGGTGGCCGCCCAGACCGTCCGGTGCTGGAGCAGCAGCACGAGAACGAGGAACAGGAGGGCCGTCAGATGTCTTCCGTTCACTCGCCGTCCGCCCGCCGGGCCACCACGGTCGGGCACGCCCGGATCCGGCGCGGCCGGTGCGCGCGAAGCCAGCAGCATCATCGCGGCCTGGGCGAGCACCAGCGCCGCGGCGGCGGGCACCGGCCGGGAGTCCACCGTAACGCCGTCGACGGCGAGATGGGCGTTCGCCGCATGCAGTCCGCGGTCCGCCCAGCCGGCCACGCTGAGCAGCGCGTACGCGATCGCGGTGGCCAGCCAGGCCCGGGGGACGACCCGGCTCAGCGAGGCGCTCGGCGGTGCGGTGGCCAGGTACAGGGTGATGGCGAGGAAGTGCCAGAAATAGACCCGGGAGTCGTTGCCCGCGGCCTGCAGTCCGAAGGCCGCCGCCCCCCGGAGGGTGGACCAGGTGGTGAGGGCGACCATGGCGAGCAGGGCCGCCGGCGCTCCGTAGGCGGTCGGGCGCCGGCGGGGTACCCGCGCCATGGCGACGGCGATCGCGCACACGTCCAGGACGTCGGTCGGATAGACGCGTACGCCGATGTCGAGGGCCGCCGTCTGCCCGCCGACGGCGACGATCCAGACCTGGGTGCCCAGCAGCAGCCCGATCGCGATCCCGCAGTGCCGGGCGAAGACCCACAGCAGCAGCCCCACGAGCGGAAGTGCCGTGAGCAGCATCAGCAGGGTCTGCGGGTCAACGGGAAGGAGTCGCACCGTGATCCGTTCTGGGATGTGGGAATGCGCTGGGGGTGGACCGGGTCCCTGCGGCAGGCGGCACGGTCGGCCGTCCGCCGGGCTCGGCCGGCCGACCGCCGCGTTGACGGTCGCTCAGGGGTCCGCGCGGAGGGACGTGTGCCGGCGTCGCGGCACGGCTCCCGGCCGGCGCACGGTGGACCGCAGGACGGCCTTCACGTACGGGGAGCAGAAGACCAGCGGGGCCCAGGGGCCGAGGTGGCGGCGGCAGTAACGCCACCAGGGCGCCGGCGGCTGCTCCCGTACCGAGGCGAGCCGCCGCAGCGCGGTGCGCGCGTCGAGCCCGGGTTCGGCGGATGTTCCCCCGACGGCACCGGAGTTGTCTTCGCAGGTGCCCACGTGGCCCGGTGCCAGCAGCAGCGGGATGCCGGCCCGGCGGGCACGGAGCCCGTAGTCGTGGTCGCCCATGCGGTGCGGGAAGGCGGGATCGAGGTCGCCCAGCACGCGCCGGGCCGGGGCCGTGACCAGCACCGCGTTGCCGTTGCAGGTGTCGCACGGCGTGGCCTGCCGGGCGTCCGGTTCGACGCGTTCCAGGGCCGGGGGGCGCAGGGGCGACCGGAGAAGGCGGTAGCCGCTGTAGGTGGTGCGGGTTCCGTCGCCGGAACGCGTGGCGCCGACGGCCACGGCCGGGCGGTCGAGGGGTGCGGCGGTGCGCAGCAGCGCGGCGAGGGCTCCCCGGTCGAGGACCACGTCGTCGTTGAGCCACAGCACATGGGCCGCGGGGTCGGCGCGGGTGGCGGCGATCCTGGTGCCGGTGCCCCAGAAGACGTCCGGGCCGACCGTGACCACATCGGTGCCGGGGAAGGCGGCCCGCACCTCGTCGGCCGTACCGTCGGCACTGCCGGCGTCGACGAGGTGGACGGTGCAGCGGGTGCCGGCCGGAAGGCCGGTCTGGGCGTGCACCGAGGAGATGGCCGCGAGCGTCCTGTCCCTGCGGTTGTGACAGGTCATCAGGACGGCGACGCCGCGCGGGGCGCCCCCGGGCGGAATGCGATCGGCGTGCACCGGGTCACCGCGCGGCCGGGGCCGGGACGGCGGAGGGTACGGCCCGGTCTCGCGTAGCGAGACCGTTGCGGAGGACGTCGAGCTCCGCGTCGACCATCAGACGGGCCAGTTCGGGTGCGCGCACGGTGGCGCGCCATCCGAGCCGCGTCTCCGCCTTGGAGGCGTCCCCGATCAGATGGTCGACCTCGGTCGGGCGCAGATAGCGCTCGTCGAAACGCACGTGGTCGCGCCAGTCGAGGCCGACGTGGGCGAAGCACTGGTCGACGAACTCGCGGACGCTGTGGCTGGCACCGGTGGCGATCACGTAGTCGTCGGGCCGGTCCTGCTGCAGCATCAGCCACATGGCCTCGACGTACTCGGCGGCGTAGCCCCAGTCGCGGCGGGCGTCGAGGTTGCCGAGGTGGACCACGTCCTGCAGGCCGGCCTTGATCCGGGCGGCGGCCACGGCCACCTTGCGGGTGACGAACGTAGGGCCGCGGCGCGGGGACTCGTGGTTGAACAGAATGCCGTTGACGGCGTACAGACCGTACGCCTCACGGTAGTTGCGGGTGACCCAGTACGCGTACACCTTCGCCGCACCGTAGGGCGAGCGGGGGTGGAAGGCGGTGCCCTCGTCCTGCGGCGGTGGGGCCGCGCCGAACATCTCCGAGCTGGAGGCCTGGTAGAATCGGCAGGGCAGGCCCGTCCTCCTGATGGCCTCCAGCAGCCGGGTGGTGCCCAGCCCCGTGGTGTCACCGGTGAATTCGGGCTCGTCGAACGACACCCGCACGTGCGACTGGGCGGCGAGGTGGTAGACCTCGTCCGGCTGCACCTGCTCCAGCAGGCCCGTCATCCGCGTTCCGTCGGTGAGGTCGCCGTAGTGCAGGAAGAGGCGCGCCTCCGGGTCGTGCGGATCGCGGTAGAGGTGCTCGATGCGCTCGGTGTTGAAGGTGGAGGCGCGGCGGACGATCCCGTGCACCCGGTAGCCCTTGTCCAGCAGCAGTTCGGCGAGATAGGAGCCGTCCTGGCCCGTGATGCCGGTGATGAGTGCCGTTCTGGGGGTCACACGCGCTCCTTGGCTGATGAGGTTTCACGAGGCGACGGAAGGTCCCTGGCAGGCGGGCACCCCGGCACCGCACCAGTGTAGGGAACAATTACTGCATTTCTTATGCAATGTGGCGTTATGTCGTATTTCGCCCCTTTCGCCGTAAGGTGGGGCACCACCCCACCCAGCCCTTCACCGGATCCGATCGGGGACGGACACCTTGGACCTTCGCGACTACCTACGAGTCCTCTCTCGCCGCTGGCGCGCCATCACCGTACTGACCCTCCTCGGCACGGCTGCCGGCGTACTCCTCACGTACACGGCCATCCCCGAATACCGGGCCACCGCCAAGCTCTTCGTCTCGCTGCAGGGCGGCACCGACGCCGACACCGCACAGCTCGCCCAGGGCAATCTCTTCACCCAGGCCCGAGTGCGTTCGTACGCCGAAGTGGCGACGAGCCCCCTGGTGACCCGGCACGTCGTGAAGCAGCTGAGGCTGAAGATGTCACCGGCCGAGCTGAGCAGCAAGATCAGCGCGACCGCCCAGCCCGACACGGTCCTGCTCCAGCTCACCGTCACCGACACCGGGGCGGCACGGGCGGCACGCATCAGCAACGCCGTGGCCGAACGGTTCACCGAGGTGATCCGTGGCCTGGAGCGCCCGATCGACGCGGACTCGTCGCCGGTGCGGCTGAGCGTCACCGAGCCGGCCTCCGTACCGGGCGCGCCCTTCTCACCGCGGCCGGCCGTGAACGTCGCACTCGGGCTCCTGGCCGGGCTGGTCCTCGGGGCCGGCTTCGCCCTTGCGAGGGAGACCCTGGACTCGTCGGTCCGCACGTCCAAGGCGCTCACCGACGCCCTGGCCGGCTTCGGCGGACCGCCCGTGCTCGGCAGCATCGTGCACGACCCCCAGGCGACCAGCCGGCCGCTGGCGCTCCGCGACGACATGCACGGTCTGCGCGCCGAGGGCTTCCGCCGGCTGCGCACCTGTCTGCAGTTCGTCGACGTGGACCGGCCGCCGAAGGTGATCGCGGTGACCAGCCCGCTGTCCGGCGAGGGGAAGACCAGCGTCGCGGTGAACCTCGCCGCGACCCTGGCCGAGACCGGCGCCTCGGTCTGCCTGGTCGACACCGACCTGCGCCGCCCCTCCACCGCCCGCACCCTGGGCCTGATCCGGGACGCCGGGCTCACCACCGCTCTCATCGGCCGGGCCGAGGTGCAGCAACTGCTGCAGTCCGCGGGGACCTTCTCCGTACTGACCAGCGGCGCGGTGCCGCCGAACCCCACCGAGCTGCTCGGCAGCGCACAGCTGAAGTCCGTACTCCGCGGTCTCGCCGAGAAGTTCGACCACGTCGTGGTGGACACCGCTCCGGTGCTCCCCGTGGCGGACGCCTCCGTGATCGCCTCCGAGGTGGACGGCTACCTCCTGGTCGTCCGGGCCTCCCGAACCAGCCGCGACCAGATCGCGGAGGCCCTGCGCGCCCTGCGGCACGTGGGTGCCTCCGTGGTCGGCACGGTCCTCAACATGGCCTCGCCGAAGGAGGACCGCGGCGCGCACGGGTACGCCTACGAATACCGGCCGCAGTGCCACACGACCGGCCGGTTCGCCCGCCTGGCCCGGCTCGCCCGCATCTCCCGTCCGGGCCGGGCCGGACGCCCGTCCGGACTGGTCAGGATCGCGCGGGCCGTCGGGCGCAGACGGTCCGCCGGCACCGCCCCGGCCCTGCCGACTCCCGGCGGTGGGCCGGACGCCCGGAGCGCCGCCCCGGTGAAGTCGCTCGCCGAGGAGACGCCGCGCCCGGTGGCCGCCGAACGGAGCGTGCAGTCGTGACCGCCGTGCTGTCGCAGCCGTACGGGGCCGTCCGCCGCCCCCTCGACCGCTCGGCCCGGGTGCTCGTGGCCGGACGCCGTGGACTCGTCGGTTCGGCGGTGTGGCGGCACCTGGCGAGGGAGGGCTTCACCGGACTGCTGGGGCCCGGCTCCGCGGAACTGGACCTGCGCGAGCGCCGTGCGGTCTTCGACTGGTTCGCCGCCGCCCGACCGGACGTGGTCGTACTGGCCGCCGCCCGCGTGGGTGGGATCAGGGCCAACGCCACCCGGCCCGCCGACTTCATCTCCGACAACCTGCGTATCCAGGTCAACGTGCTGGACGCCGCGCTGGAGCACGGGGTCGAGCGGCTGCTGTTCCTGGGGTCCAGCTGCATCTACCCCAAGTTCGCCGACCAGCCCATCCGGGAGGACGCGCTCCTCACCGGCCCGCTGGAGCCGACCAACGACGCCTACGCCATCGCCAAGATCGCCGGAATCCACCAGGTCCGGTCGGTACGGCGCCAGCACGGCCTGCCGTGGATCTGCGCCATGCCGACCAATCTGTACGGCCCCGGGGACAACTTCCACCCCGAGCACTCCCATGTACTGCCGTCGCTGATCCGTCGCTTCGACGAGGCCCGAAGGGTGGGGGCACCACGGGTCGTGAACTGGGGGTCCGGAACGCCGCGTCGGGAGTTCCTGCACGTGGACGATCTGGCCCGGGCCTGCCTCCACCTGCTGGAGCACTACGACGCGGACGACCCGGTCAACGTCGGCACCGGCACGGACCTGACCATCCGGGAGGCCGCGGAGCAGGTGGCGGAGGTGGTCGGCTACCGCGGAACCCTCGAATGGGACCCGGGGCAGCCGGACGGTACCCCGCGCAAGCTGCTGGACATCTCCCGGATCACCGCGCTGGGCTGGGAACCGGGGATCGGCCTGCGTGACGGCCTCGCCGACACCTACGCCTGGTACGCGCACCATCGCGGCTCCGGCGCGCTGCGGCTCTGACCGATCAAGTCGTCCGGTTCCGCCGGGGCCGGCGGAACCGGACGCCCGTTCCCGGGCCCACGTCCCCGGGCTCGGGGTTTCCCCACCCACGGCCGGGAACGCACGGCCGTGGCCGCACGCCGCCGGGGCACCGGTCCCGGGTTCGGGGCTCCTGACGCACGGCCCCGGACCCGCGTGCCCGAACGCACACCTCCGCCCGTGACGGCGACCTTTCGGGTCCATCCGAGTGCTGCTCGTACACCGTCCTGCCGAACACCGTGGTGCGCCTGTTTCGGATGGGCGGGTTCATGTCTACGGATCGAAGCGCTTGATCTTCTCGAACGGTCTGACGGAGTACGACCACGAGTGCCGGTGGAGGCGGTGCGGAGGGCACGCGAGTGTCTGCATCTGAGATACCCATGCGAACGAATGACGGCGAGCAGAAGGTGCCGGAGCCCCGGAGCCGCACAGAGGCCCGGTCCGGTGCCGCTGGGCGCCCGGTGGTCGGGCACAGCGGTCGCCTGCCTCGTGGTCGTCCCCCGGTTGCCGTCGCGACGGCCACGGCCAGCCGCGGGTGCGGCAAACAACCTGTCCTGCAAAGCGGTTCGATCCTCTCTTTCGAAAAGCAATAACGATCACCACTCGTCAAGCGTCTTCCACTAAGGAGCCCGAAACCATGCCCAGACGCTCCGTACGGCGACTCGTCGTGGCCGCCGCTGCCGCAAGCCTCGTTGCCGCAGCCCCGTTGATCGCGGCCCAGCCCGCATTCGCGCAGTACCCGCCCGCCCCCAATCTGACCGTCGAGGACGTGGACCTCGTCCTGGAGCCCGGCCAGGTGGTCGACTTCCTCGGGCGGGGTTACAAGCCGCTTGAGCAGACCACCGGTCGTCTCGTACCGGTCGGCGGTGGAGGCGGTGGTGGTGGCGGCGCCGGCGGACCTGGCGGTGCTGCCGCGCTGGGCCGCTCCGCGGCGGTCCCGCAGTCCTTCCCGGCGGCCGACCCGAAGCCCAGCCCGTCCGAGAGCTCCGACATGTCGTCCGGCGGCGGTGACGACCGGCCCGTCGTGACGGTCGGAACGTGGAACGCCGACGGGAGCGGCGTCGTGGACTCGACGTTCACCGTCCCCGCGGGGACGGCGGAGGGCGCCTACTACTTCCAGCTGGCCGGCGCGGAGTCCCAGCTCGTCCTCACCGTCCGGGTGACCATCGACGCAGACGGCGACGGCGACGGTGACGGCGACGACGACCACGGACGCCCCGGTGACGGTGACGACGACCACGGACGCCCCGGCGGCGGTGACGACGACCACGGACGCCCCGGCCGCGGTGACCACGACCACGGCCACAACGGCAGCGACGACCACGACGGCCGCGACGGCCGCGGTCACGACGACCACGACGACCACGGGGACGGCGGCAAGTCCGACCACGACGACGACGGGGACGACGACAAGGACTCCGGCCCCTCGCTGGCCGACACCGGCTCGTCCGACGGAACGGTCGCACTGCTGACCGCGACCGGCGGTCTGCTGCTGCTCGGCGGCGGCGCGCTGGTCGTCGCGAAGCGCCGGCGCAACGCCTCCCAGCGAGGCTGACGGGCCGGCCGCACAACGGCACCACCGCGGTACGGGAGAGCTCCCGGCAGCGCCTCGCTGTCCGGGAGCTCTCCCGTGCCCGGGGACCGCACCCGGCACCGGCGCGCGGGACGCGTCGGGGAGTGCGGCGTGGGGCATGGGGGCGAATTCCCGGTGAGCCGGTGGAGGGACAGCGGCGGCGTCAGCGGTGTCGTGCGAGGGTGCGGGTCATGCGCGTCGCGTTCGTGACCCCCGTGGTCGTCCTGGCCCTCGCCACCGGGGCCCTCGCACGCTCCTGCACGGCGGACGGCGAACCGGGCGGCCGAGATCCGGCGCGGGGCCGGGCGGCGGCACCGGTCGAGCGCCTGCGGGTCGAGGTCGTCGAGACCCTGCCGCACGACCCGGCGGCCTTCACACAGGGCCTGGAGATGGCCCGCGGCGCACTCTACGAGAGCACAGGGGTATCCGGCCGTTCGACGATCGGATGGGGCCCGCCGGGGGCCGCACCCACCCGGCGCGCGCGACTGCCGGCGCCGCTGTTCGGTGAGGGGATCACCGTCGTGGGGCGGACGCTGTGGCAGCTCACCTGGCGCGACGGTGTCGCGATCGAGCGCGACGCAACGACTCTTGCCGAGCTCCGCCGGGTCCCGTACGAGGACGAGGGCTGGGGGGTGTGCCACCAGCCGCAGCACGGCCGCCTGGTGACGAGCGACGGCTCCGCCCGTCTCGTCTTCCGGGACCCGGGGACCCTCAGGAAGAAGGGTTCGCTCGTCGTCACCCTCGACGGGCGGCGGGTGGACCGGCTCAACGAACTGGAGTGCGTCGGCGACCTCGTGTACGCCAACGTCTGGCCCACCGACCGGATCGTGCGGATCGACGCCGGCACCGGCCGCGTGACGGGGGAGATCTCCGCGAACGGTCTGATCGGCACGGCCGAGCGACGCCGTGCGGACGTCCTCAACGGCATCGCGGCCGTCCCGGGAACCGATCAGTTCCTGCTGACCGGCAAATGGTGGCCGAAGATGTTCCGGGTACGGTTCGTGCCCGCCTACCGCACGGCCGGCCCCGCACGCCGTACTCCCTGAACCGGATCCCGGTACCCGCCGGTCCGCCCGGCCCGGGAGCCGTCGACGGGTCGCGGGTGGACGGTGACCGCGGGGACGGGATGGTGGCCGCGGGTGGACGGCGGGCACGCGACGGGCGTCGAACGGAGGCGCCGTGCTCCTGCTGCCCCCGATCCGGGCGGCAGCGCCCCCGGGGCGACCGGGGGACGGAACGACGGTGGGGGCGCAACGACGGCGCCGTACCCTTGCGGGTCCTCAACGGGACCGTTCACCATGCGGACACGGCCCGGGACGGCTCCCCCAACCGGACTCAGTCCCCCACCACCACCGTCCGCTGGGCCGAGAAGTCCCCCCAGTCGCCGTCCGGGAGCCTGGCGCGCAGCTTCAGCGAGTGGCGGGTGCCCGGCGGGTCGGTCACGGTGAGGGTGTACTTCGCGGGACCTGGCGGGGGTTCGGTGCCCCAGACGATCGTCGTGGCGAGGGTGCCGTCGAGGAAGAGCTGGTGCTCCCGGACCGGCCCGCCCGTCGCCGGCGGGGTCCAGGTCAGCTCGACCGTGTGGACGGAGGGGGCGGTGCGCCGGATGGACGCGGTGAGCCCGGTGGGGGCCGTTCCCGGACCCGCCCCAGGGGCCCCGGCGGTCCTCAGGTCGAGCGGGGCGCTGTCCGGCGAGGAGTTGTCGGCCGCGTCCCGGGCACGGACGGTGAACGTGTAGATCGTGCCCGGACGCAGACCGGTGACCCGGGCCGTGGTGACGGTTCCGGGCACGCTGTGGATGCGGGAGCCCGCCTGGTGGACGTCGTAGGCCGTCACCCCCCGGTCGTCGGCCGAGGCACCCCAGGACAGGGTGACCGCACGGCTCCCGTCGGCACGGCCCCGGAGCGCTCCCGGGCGGCCGGGCGGACGCCGGTCCTCGACGGCGGGTTCGAGCGTGGTGACGCGGACCGGCGCGCTGTGGGCCGAGGCGTTGCCCGCGGTGTCGAGGGCGCGGACGGTGAACGCGTACGAGGTGGAAGGGGTGAGGCCGTCGATGTCGGTCATGCGCGTGGCCGCCGGGAGGGACCTGACCTTCGTGCCCGCGCGGAAGACCTCGTAGCCGCTGACGCCGGTGTCGTCCGTGGAGTGCTCCCACATGACGTGGACCGAGGTCGCACTGCTCGCCTGGACGGTGATGCCGTTCGGCACCGAGGGACCGCGGGTGTCCGCGGCTCCGGCGCCACCGCCGCATGCCGCCGCCAGCGGCAGGCACGTACACGTCAGCACGGTGAGAATCAGGGGGCGTTGCACCGGACTGCCTCCGTCCGCCGGGCATTGGTCCAGACCTGTATCGCACAGTCCGGCCGCGCCCGGCAAGAGGGCGGAGGGCAGGAGGCGCCGGGCAGGGGGCGGACGGACGGGGGCGCCCGGGAGTCAGGAGGGAGAGCCGTCCCCCGGGCCCTGACGCTCGCTGTGGCCCAGCGTCCTGCCGGGCGCGATCAGGTCCCTGACGGCCCGCTTCACGGCGGTCGGCTCGGGGAATCCCTGCTCACGGCGGTCCCAGACGACCTCTCCGTCGACCCGCACGACGAACACGCCCCCGATCCCCGGCTTCAGCGCCATCTCGGTGAGCTCGGTGCGGTCGAAGGTGCCGAGGAGCTCCTGGGCCAGCCATACGGCGCGGGGCAGCCAGCGGCACTGGGTGCAGTACTCGATCTGCATCCGGTGGCCTGCCGTTTCGCGCTGCGGCCCGGCTCCCGGCCCCTCGTCTGCCGCGGACATCCGGCACCCTCACCTTCCCGTGCCGCGGCGGCGCGCCGCGGACCGTCTCGCCGTCGCCTTCGCCGTCCTGGCGGCGTGCGCCGCCAAGTCTGCCACCCTGCCGTCCGGGTGGCGTCCCCGCAGGTCCTCCAGAACGCGGGCCGCGCCCGCCGGGGCGGTCTCCGCCAGTGCCGCCAGCAGGGACGGGGCGCCGCCAGGCCAGCCGGCGGCGGCCTCGTCGAAGGCGTCGACCAGGGCCGTGGGAGCGGGCTCGGGGGCGCGGCCCTCGTCGGCCGCGGCCACGAAGGCCCGCATGTCCGCCGCCCAGCGGGCGTCCAGTTCCTCCAGCAGCAGCGTGGCCCGCGCGGTGAGGGGCACCAGGCCCTCGTCCGCCGGTTCTCCGCGGGAGCGGAGGAGCCGGTGGGCGTGGGCACCGGTGACGGGGTCGGTGAGCGCGGCCCGCAGGGGGCCGTCGGGGATGTGCGCCCGGTCCAGGCGGTCGAACAGCCCGGTCGTCAGAGTGCGGTGGAAGTCGGCGGACTTGGTCGCGGAGACGGCGTCCAACAACTGGCTCCACGCCGTGCCGGTGGCGCCCCGGGCCGTCGTCCACGCCGTGACGGCCGCGGCGGCGACGGCCGGCGGCCAGAACTGGACGGCGGCGACCACGCGTGCCGCGTCCCAGGACACGACCTCGTGCTCGTCGGGGGCGGCGACGTGGCCCACGGCGAGTACGTGGCGGACGACGGCGTTGCCGAGCGGGGTGAGGCCGTAGGCGTCGCCGGTACGGAAGACACAGCCGGTGCGGGCCAGTTCGTCGACCACCGCGGCGAGCGCGCGGGCCGGGCCGTCGACCGCCGCACGGTCGTCCTCGGTGAGACCGGGGACGCCGAGCAGTCCGGACAGTTCGGCGAGCGGGGGCGTCTCGTACCCGGGCGGGGCGGAGGCGGGGACGACGGCCGGGGCGTCCTCCAGGTCGGGCGGGACGGTCAGGTCGGTGTGCCCGGACGCCTTGCGGGCCACGGACTCGGGGGTGCCGCCCCGCGCGTACAGCCCGTAGAGGACGTGCGCGGCGTCGAGGGCGTACTCCTCGTCGGCGGCGCGGTCCGGATCGGAGCCGGCGGCGATGCGCTCCACGACGGCGGCGAGGACGTCGGCGCCGAGTTCGACGAGTTCCTGCGCGGTGCCGTCGGTCCAGACGCCCTCGGCCGGACCGGGGAAGCCGCACTGCTCGGCCAGGTCGTGGACGTCGTCGTTCCCGGCCGCCAGCGCCGCGGGCAGCGGGGCGGCCTGCAGCAGCGCCCGGACCTCACCGGGGCCGGGCACGGCCGCGGGCGGGGGCAGCGGAGCGGCGGAGTCGCCGTGGTGGTCGAGGTGTTCGTCGAGGAAGCGGTCGGCGAGGACGACGTGCGGCAGTGCCTCGGGCCCGGGGGCGAGGCCCTCGTACGGACCGGAGAGAGCCTCGGCGAGGCCCGCCGCCGTCCAGCGGTCGGTCAGGGCCACCGCCAGCGCCTCCAGCTCGGACGTGAGCGCCTCCTCGGGCCGGGCGGCCTCCAGGGCGGGAGTCGCGGGCAGCAGCGGCCCCACCGGTGAGGGTCCTTCGACGTCGTGGGCGAAGGCGGCCAGCAGGGCGTCGGTGAGGCGGATGCGGGCCGCGAAGGTGGCCGCGGTGACGTCCGAGCGGTGCAGGGGCCCGGGGAGCGCCGGCCGCTCCGCGTGGGGTGCGGAGTCGAACGCGGCGAGCCAGGCGCGTACCGCCCCGGGGTCGTCCGCCTCGACGCCGTCCGCCCGCAGCAGCGACGCGTACCAGCGGGGCCAGGTCAGATTGCGGGGGTCGCCCAGGGCCCGGACGAACTCGGGTGCGGCGTCGCCCGCCGCGGCGAGGACACGCGCGTGGCGCTTGGCGTTCAGCCGGCCCGCGTCGCGTACGCGGTCCGCGAGCGCGGTGAGCACGGACGGAACGGCGGCGGCCTCGTCCGGGCTCGCCCACAGCAGCAGCGGCAGGTCCTCGACGAGGACCCGGCGCACCAGCTCGGGCGTCGGCTCGGGTACGCCCGCGCGGCGGTCCGCGCCGTGCAGCGCCAGCATGGTCAGTACCGCGTCCGCGGGACGGGACGGCAGGGCGGTCTTCCGCTCCGTCTCCGCCCAGGCGAGAAATGCGTCGAGGCCGGTGTTCAGGGCAGTGGTACGGGTCACTTGGGGAGCGTATGGGCGTGCACCGGGGCAGGGGCGCTGCCCGTGCGGAGGATGGCCCGATCGGGGGAGGCACGGCCGCGGGCGCGGCGGGCGCCGTCCCCCGTACGGGCCGCACGACCGACCGGGTCCGGCCCTCGGGCTCCGGGCCGCACGACTCACCGCGTCCGGCCCGCGCACGGCGACGGCGTGCACGGGAGCGGCCGCGGCCAACGTCTGGATGCCGCTGACGGCGACCGAGCCGAAGAGGACGATGCCCGCGCCCCTTGCGGAAACCTTGGCCGGGCTGCCACGGCAATTCCTCCGGTCGGCTGACACGTCGGCTCCGACGTGGGTGTCAGGGAGGGCGGAGGTGGTGCGTGATGCAGGTGTTGTGGGTGGTGCTGTGAGGTGCGCCCGTGGGGAAGAAGTGCCGGGGGTTCGGGCACGAGGGAGTTCACCGTCGCCGGGAGGCGTGTGCCGTGTTCTCGGCGCACGACTCCCGGCGGCGGCTGCCGCGGACCCCGCTCGGGTCCACGGCCCGCCGGTCGAGGGCCGTCCCCCTCGACCGGACTACCCGGGGTGTCAGGCCTGCGCGGCGATCCGCGCCAGGCGCTGGGCCTCGTCCCGCGTGGAGCGGGCGATGGCGTCCTCGTCGGCCCTGAGCAGTCGGCCGTCCTCGACGACCGGCTCACCACCGACCAGGGAGAGCGTGACCGGGGCCGCAGCGCCGAGGACGAGGGCGGCCACCGGGTCGGCGATGGAGGCGTGGGCGAGGGTGTCCAGCCTCCAGAGGACCAGGTCGGCGAGCTTGCCCGGCTCCAGGGAGCCGATCTGCGAGGCGCGGCCGAGGACCCGCGCGCCGCCGTAGGTGCCCAGGCGCAGCGCCTGACGCGCATTCAGGGCGGCTTCCCGGTGCACCGGGTTGAGGCGGTTGACGAGCAGCGCGTTGCGCAGTTCGGTGTGCAGTTCGCCGGACTCGTTGGACGCGGTGCCGTCGACGCCGAGGCCGACGGGGACACCGGCCTTCAGCATGTCGGGGACGCGGGCGATGCCGGCGGCGAGACGGGCGTTGGACGAGGGGCAGTGGGCCACTCCGGTCTTCGTCCGGGCGAACGCCTCGATGTCGGAGTCGTTCATGTGGACGCAGTGCGCCATCCACACGTCCTCGCCGAGCCAGCCCGTCGACTCGAAGTAGTCGGTCGGGCCCATGCCGAAGAGCTCGTGGCAGAACTTCTCCTCCTCCACGGTCTCGCTGCCGTGGGTGTGGAGACGTACGCCCTTGCGGCGGGCCAGCTCGGCGCCCTGCTTGAGCAGTTCGGTGGAGACCGAGAACGGGGAGCAGGGGGCGACCGCGATCTGCGTCATCGCGTCGAAGGAGGCGTCGTGGTGTGCGTCGATGGTCTCCTCGGTGGCGGCCAGGGCGCCTTCGAGGGTCTCGACGGCGAAGTCCGGCGGCAGGCCGCCGTCCTTCTCGCTGCGGTCCATGGAGCCCCGGGCCAGGGTGAAGCGGACACCCATCTCGGACGCGGCCCGGATGATGGCGCCGGAGAGGTCGCCGGAGCCCTTCGGGAAGACGTAGTGGTGGTCCATCGCGGTGGTGACGCCGCCGCGGGCCATCATCGCCAGGGAGCCCTGCGCGGCGGAGTACGCCATCTGCTCGTCGATGCGGGCCCAGGTCGGGTAGAGCGCGACGAGCCAGTCGAACAGGTTGTGGTCGGTGGCGAGGCCGCGGGTGATCCACTGGTAGAAGTGGTGGTGCGTGTTGACCAGGCCGGGGGTGGCGAGGTGGCCGGTGCCGTCGACGCGGCGGACCACGTTCTCCAGGTTCTCGGGGGCCCTGCCCGGACCGACCGACTCGATGCGGTTGCCGGCGACGACGATGTGGCCGGAGGCGTACTCGGTGTCGTCGGCGTCCACGGTCGCGATCGAGCAGTTCTCGATGACGATGCGCGGGGCTGCTGCCGATGCTGCCATGGCGGTGCGTCCTTTGACTTTCAGTGGCGGTGCGGGCACGGCAGGACCCTGGAGGATTTGAGTGCCACGGCCCGGGGGCCGTGGGTGCCGAAGGGGTGGGAGGACCGGGTGGGCGGGACCGGCGCGGGCGGGTCCGCCCCACGTGCACGTGTCAAGGAAACCACCTGTTCCCTCGTGTCCGGTACGGCCCCGTCCGGTCGGACGGGGCCGGTCCGGTCCGGTCCGAGGGGCGGCTCCCCGGCCGGGGCGACCGGGGCGACCGGGGCGACCGGGGCGACCGTCAGAGGTTGGTCAGGTCGACCGGGATCCTCGCCTCGGCGCCATCCCGCAGGATCGTCGCCTCGATCAGCCCGTAGGGCCGGTCGGCGGCGAAGTAGACCTCGTTGTCGTTCTTGAGCCCGAAGGGCTCCAGGTCGACCAGGAAGTGGTGCTTGTTCGGCAGGGAGAAGCGGACCTCGTCGATCTCCGCACGGTTGTTGATGATGCGCGCACCCATCTGGTACAGCGTCTGCTGCAGCGAGAGGGAGTACGTCTCGGCGAAGGCGTGGAGCATGTGCCTCTTCACCTGCTCGTAGGACTTTTCCCAGTTGGGCGCCTTCTGCTCGTCGTCGGTCCAGTTGAACCGCCAGCGGCCGGAGACCTCCGTGGCCAGGATGCGGTCGTACGCCTCCTGGAGGGTCGTGTACTTGTCCTTGACGTAACCCCAGAACTCGGAGTTCGTCGAGTTCATCACGACCAGGTCCTTCAGTCCGGAGACGACCTCCCACGACTCCCCGTCGTAGGTGATCTGGGTGAGGCGGGTCTCCTGGCCCTTGCGGACGAAGGAGTGCCTGACCTCGTCGGCGCCGATGAACCTGGAGTTGGCGTCGGACGTCGCGATGCGCTCCCAGGCGTACTCCTCGATGCGGATGCGCGCGCGGTGGATCGGCTCCTGCGAGGTCACGAAGTGGCGGGCGAGGTGGATGCCGAACTGCTCGGCGGACTCGATGCCGTGCTCCTTCGCGAACGCGTACACCGTGTTCTTGGTGGTGTCGGTCGGGAGGACGTTGGCGTTCGAACCGGAGTAGTGGACGTCCTCCATGTCGCCGGAGAGGGCGACCGAGACGTTCAGGTCCTTGATGTGGTGGGTGTCGCCGTCCCGCGTGATCTTCACGACGCGGTTCTCGGCCTTGCCGTACTGGTTCTGTCCCAGGAGTACGGGGCGGCCGGGTCGGGATGTGGCTGTCATTGTCTGCTAGCTCCCTCGGTAAACGGAGTAGCCGAACGGGTTGAGCAGCAGCGGTACGTGGTAGTGCTCGCCCGGCACGACGGCGAACGTGATCGCCACCTCCGGGAAGAACGCACCGCTGTCCCGATTCGCGGGGGCGTCCTGCTGGGCCTCGGCTTGCTTCTTCGCGAAGTACGGCCCGGTCTCGAAGTCGAGCCGTACGTAGGTGGTGCCCTCCGGCAGTGCGGGCAGGTCCTTGCACCGGCCGTCCGCGTCGGTCGCGGATCCGCCGAGTGCCGTCCACTCGCCGCCGGCGCCCTCGCGGGCCGACAGGGAGACGGCGACGCCCTCGGCGGGGCGGCCGGCGCTGGTGTCCAGGATGTGGGTGGACACGGACGCCGTGGTCTCGGTGCTCATGCGCTCTCCTCCTCCACGAGACGGGTCAGCCGTATCCGGTTGATCTTCCCCAGTTCGGCGCGGACGATCTCCCGCTCCCGCTCGGGCGAGTGGTCGATCCGCTCCCGGACGGCGTCCCTCATCTGCTCACCGGTACGGCCGGTGGCGCAGATCAGGAAGACATGGCCGAACTTCTCCTGGTAGGCCAGGTTGAGTTCGAGCATCTCGGCCCTGAGCTCCTCGGAGGCACCGGCCATCCCGCTCTGCTCGCGGGAGGAGGTCGGGTCCCCGGGCTTCGGCCGTCCGATCGGCGGGTGCCCCGCCATCGCCTCGGCCAGGTCCTCGGCGGTCAGCTCGGCCATGGCGGCGTCGCCGGCGGCGAGGAGGGCCTCGACGGTGGCGTAGGGGCGCCGGGCCAGCAGCGCGCTGCCCCATGCCGTGCTGGCACACACCTCGTGCAGCGCGGACCGGGCCTCGCTGTCCGTCGAGGTGTTGAACCGGGTGAGGCCCGGTACGGAAGTCGAAGACACGGGGTCCTCCGTGGCTGTTCTGCAAGGTGAGTCGGACGGGCTGCGGATAGCTAACGCCTTCCCACGACAACACGTCAACAGTTTGTTGAATATTTGTGGGCGGAAAGGCCGTCGTCCCGGTATGCGGACGGCTGCCGCACGGTGCGGGGCCCCGACCGGCCGAGCCTCGACCCGGGAGTCCACGGGCCCGCGATTCCGGAGCCGCCCCTCCGCCGGGCGGGTGAACGTGAGGGAAGCCGGGCACCCGGGCAACCCCGGGAGGCCATATGACATTGCGGACAGGAGCGCCCGCCCCGGTCCGGGGTGATCCGGGTGCGGGCGAGCCCGTACGCGGCGCTCGGTGTCGGTGTCGGTGTCGCCCGGCAGTGCGCGGAACGCGTGCGCGGGGGAATCGGACCGCGCCGATCGGCCCCGAACCGGGCCATCCGCCCCCTCGGGCGCCCCGCACTTGCTAGAGGCTCTTCTCCCGGTTCAGGTAGTTGTAGACGGTGAACCGGCTGACCCCGAGCGCATTCGCCACGGTCTCCACTCCGTGCCGTACCGAGAAGGCCCCGCGCGCCTCCAGCGTCCGTACGACCGACTGCTTCGCCTTGCGGTCGAGAGACGACAGCGGCATGCCGTGGCGCCGCTCCATGGCGGCCAGGATGTGGTCCAGCGAGTCCGAGAGCTGCGGCAGCCGCACGGCCAGCACGTCGGCCCCCTCCCAGGAGAGGACGACATCGTCCGGCTGGGCCTGATCAGGACGGAGGATCTCCGCACCCATCGCGTCCACCAGCGGTCTCACTGCGCTGACCAGGGGATGCTCGCCGGGCCCGGTCACCGCTCCCCCTCCTGCCGTGCGTGCTCGTTCCCGTCGGGGACAGCTCCGTCGCCCGCCGCGGCACCGTCACCGACGGCCGTCCCGGGGCCGTGCTCCCCGATCACATTGACCTGCAGCGACACCCGGGTGGCCCCCGCACCGAGGGCCCGGCGCAGCAGTGAGTCGACCGCGGCGAGCACGGCGTCCACCCCGCCCTCGGCGGTGTTGCCGAAGGGGCCCACGTCCACGGCGTCCAGGCCGGCGGCCTGGACGACCTCGCGGGCGACCAGCGCATGGGCCGGGGCCTCGTCGAGGTCGAAGGGTTCTGTCGTGAACTCCACTCGCAATCGCATGACCCCACGTTAAGCCCGCCCGCACGTCCGTCCGCCGCTCGGTACCGCAGAAACCGGCGCCCTCGTGCGACGGAACCGCTCGACTCCGGCGTAGAGCCGGATGACGGACGCCGAACGCCCGGGGGTGGCTCGGCGGCAGGACAAGGGAGGGGTGGACCGGCATGACAGGTCACGGCCGCAGAGCGGTACGGGGAGCGGCGGTCGCCGCGACGGCGATGGCGGTGCTGACCGCCTCACAGGCGCAGGGGGCCCCGGCCTCCGCACCCGTCGAGGAGGCCGGGGCGCCGGGGCCGAGCGTCTCGGGTGACTCCGCGTACCGCACCGAGCTGCCCCCGCTCCGGGTGCGGGGGCGGGGCGGCCCGGCCGACCGGGGTGGGGACGAAGAGAGCGCGCCGGCGGGCGCCGGCGCTCTCCCGGCCGGCGTCTTCGCCGCCTATTGGCAGGCCGAGGCGGAACTGGCGCGCAGCGCCCCCGGATGCGGGCTGCGCTGGCAGTTGCTCGCGGCGATCGGGCAGGTCGAGTCCGGGCATGCGCACGGCGGGCGGGTGGGGCCGGACGGCACGACCGTCACACCGATCCTCGGGCCACGGCTGGACGGCAACGGCTTCGCACGGATCTCTGACACGGACGGCGGAGCGTACGACGGGGACACGGTCTACGACCGTGCGGTCGGGCCGATGCAGTTCATCCCGTCGACCTGGGCGGTCTGGGGCACCGACGGCAACGGCGACGGCCGGGCCGACCCCTCGAACGTCCATGATGCGGCGCTCGCCGCCGGCCGCTATCTGTGCGCGGGCCGCAGGGACCTCTCGGACCCGGCCGACCTGGACCGCGCGATCCTCGGGTACAACCGCTCGACGGCCTATCTGCGCACGGTCCTGGCCTGGTACGGCTACTTCCTCCAGGGCCACCTGGTGGTGCCGGACGCGGGGGCGCGCGGCACCGCCGCGCCGCGCGCCACACCGGCGCCCTCACGCACGGCCCGGCCCGCCCCGCCCGGACCGGACGCCTCCGCGCGGCCGAAGGGGAACGGCGGCGCGGAGAACGCACGGCCGCCCCGGGCCCCCGCGTCGCCGCAGCCCCGGCCCACGGAGCAGGACGCCCTGGGCCCGTCCGGCCCCGCGCTGCCCGCCGCGCCCGTGCCGTCCCTCCCCGCGCCCCGGGCGCCGCTGCCCGGCGGTGGCGTGCCTTCCGGCACGGAGCCGCTGGTCGGCAACGGTACGGACTCGATGCGCGCCACCCCCTCCACAACCCCGGATACCCGGCGGTAATGTCGCCCCCCGCCGGGCAGGACGGGACCGGTGGGGCGAGCGCGAAGGGGCCCTCATGGCGACGGACACTCAGACTGCGCATTCGGGCGCGGAGGAGCGGGCGGCCCGCGGCGGGCCCCGGGAGGGGGCGGCGCAGGAGCGCTGGCAGCGCGCCTGGAGCCACCGCGAGGACCTGCTCAAGGTGGCGCGCCGGCGGTCGATGAGCCCGGAGGACGCCGAGGACGCCGTGCACGAGGCGATGCTGCGGGCGGCCGAGAACCCCCACCTCGACGACGAGCGGCTGGGGGCGTGGCTGACGACGGTGACGATGCGGCTGTGCGTCGACCGGTACCGGCAGGTCAACCGGGAGGCGGAGGTGCGCAGCAGCCCGCGGCTGATGGCGCCGCGGCCCGCGCCGGTCGACGAGGTCGTGTGCGACCGCGCCGAGGCCAGGTGGCTGGCCGTGCGCAGCGGTGAGCTGCCCGCACGGCAGGCGGAGGCGCTGCGGCTGAAGTCCGAGGACCTCGACGTCGGGGAGGTCGCCCGGGAAATGGGGCTGAGCTACCGGACGGTGGAGTCGCTGCTGGCCCGGGCCCGGCGGACGCTGCGGGCGTCGCTCGCGGGGACGCTGGGGCTGGTGCTGTGGCTGCTGGGACGCAGGCCCCGGACGGGGGGCCAGGCTCATCTGGTGGCCGCGGCGTCGACAGCGGCGACCCTGGCGGTCGCCGGTTTCGTCGTGCCGTACGCCTACGACGGGGAGGGACCCGAACCCCGCCCCGCCACCTCCGAGACCGCCGACGAGTGGCCGGAGGACGACGAACGGGGCCGGGGCACCGGCGGGCCGGGGACCTCCGCAGGCCCCGCGGCTCCCACCCCGGGTGCGACGCCGTCGCCCGGCGGCAGCCGGTCCGTGCCACTGCTCCTGCCGGACCCGGCGCTGCCCTCGCTGCCGCCGGTGCCCCCGGCCGCGGTGCCGGACGTGCCCTCGGTACCGGACATGCCCTCGGTACCGGACATGCCCTCGGTACCGGACGTGCCCGGGGCTCCGGAGGTCTCCGGGATTCCGGCGCTGCCCGACCCGTCGGCCGCCGAGGACACCACCGTCCACGACGCTCCCGCACTGCCGCGGACCGCCGTCTCCCCGGGGCCCGACCGTTCCGGACCGTCCCGTGCCGTGCCCTCGGAACCGCCGTCCGCACCTTCGGCCCCGGGCGACGCGCCCTCGCTCTGAGCCCCCGGGCCCGTCCCGTCCACGCGGTCGGGCCCGGAGCAGGCACCCGCCCACGCGCCGCACCGGCCTCCCGGCCCGCGCACCGGGCCCGTCCCCACCGGCGCGACCCCGCGCTCCGGTGCGACGGACCACCCCCGCCGGTCCCCGCCGAAAAAACCCGGTCCTCGCCGCGACGGACGCCCCGCCCCTCCCCGTAGAGCAGACGTCGGAGCTGCTCAACGGCTGAAGGGTGTACCGGATGGGTGTCGAGATCTGTGTGGAGGGGCTGACCAAGTCCTTCGGCCACCAGGTCATCTGGCAGGACGTGTCGCTGACGCTGCCCGCCGGGGAGATCTCGGTCATGCTCGGCCCGTCGGGCACGGGGAAGTCGGTGTTCCTCAAGACGCTCGTCGGGCTGCTCAGGCCCGACCGCGGGTCGGTGCGGATCGCGGACCGGGACATCACCCGGCTGCGCGAGCACGACCTGTACGAGGTGCGGAAGCTGTTCGGCGTCCTCTTCCAGGACGGCGCGCTGTTCGGGTCGATGAACCTGTACGACAACATCGCCTTCCCGCTGCGCGAGCACACCCGCAAGTCCGAGACGGAGATCCGGCGGATCGTCCTCGAGAAGATGGACATGGTCGGCCTGATCGGCGCCGAGGAGAAGCTGCCCGGCGAGATCTCGGGCGGGATGCGCAAGCGGGCCGGGCTGGCGCGCGCCCTGGTGCTCGACCCGGAGATCATCCTGTTCGACGAGCCGGACTCGGGACTCGACCCGGTACGGGTGGCCTATCTCAACCAGCTGATCGTCGACCTCAACGCGCAGATCGACGCCACCTTCCTCATCGTCACCCACGACATCGCCTCCGCCCGTCAGGTCCCGGACAACATCGGGCTCCTCTTCCGCCGGGAGCTGGTGATGTTCGGGCCCCGCGAGCGACTGCTGACCAGCGACGAGCCCGTCGTGCGGCAGTTCCTCCACGGCCGGATGCAGGGTCCGATCGGCATGGCGGAGGAGAAGGACGCCGCCCAGGTCGAGCTGGAGCTCGCACAGCTGGACCGGGGCGGGTCGGCCGACGACGGTGGCGGCGCGATGACCCCGCGGCTGCTGCCGAGCCCCGGCATCACCCGCCCGCCCCGCTGGGAGGCCATCGCCCGGCGCGAGGCGGAGCTGCACGGCCGCAAGGAGGTGGCGGGAGCATGAGCCTCTCCCCCACCGGGGCGCTGCGGCACTCCGGCAGCCTGTTCGCGATGGCCCTGGACGTCCTCCGGACGCTGCCCCGCCGGCCCTTCCAGCTCCGGGAGTTCATCCAGCAGGCCTGGTTCATCGCCAGTGTGACGATCCTGCCGACGGCGCTGGTCTCCATCCCGTTCGGCGCGGTCATCGCACTGCAGATCGGCAGTCTGACCCGGCAGCTCGGCGCCCAGTCCTTCTCGGGCGCGGCCTCGGTGCTCGCCGTGCTCCGGGAGGCGTCGCCGATCGTGACGGCCCTGCTGATCGCGGGAGCCGGCGGCACGGCGATCTGCGCGGACCTCGGTGCCCGCAAGATCCGCGAGGAGATCGACGCGATGCAGGTCCTGGGCATCGACCCGATCCACCGCCTGGTCGTCCCCCGGGTGCTGGCGTCGATGGTGGTCGCGGTGCTGCTCAACGGCCTGGTGTCGGTGGTCGGGGTCGCGGGCGGCTACTTCTTCAACGTCGTCCTGCAGAACGGCACGCCCGGCGCCTATCTGGCCTCCTTCACCACCCTCGCCCAGCTGTCCGACCTGTGGGCGGCCGAGCTGAAGGCGCTGGTGTTCGGGGCGATCGCGGCGATCGTCGCCTCCTACAAGGGGCTGACGGCCAAGGGCGGTCCGAAGGGCGTGGGCGACGCGGTGAACCAGTCGGTGGTCATCACCTTCATGTTGCTCTTCGTCACGAACTTCGTGATGACCGCCGTGTACTTCCAAGTCGTTCCGCAGAAGGGCTGACCGTGGCGCTGATCGACCGTCTCGTGGGGCGCCCGCTGCGCTCCCTGGAGGAGCTGGGCGCCCAGCTGGTCTTCTACGGGCGCTCACTGGCCTGGACCGGACGCACCCTGCGCCGCTACAAGAAGGAGGTGCTGCGGCTGCTGGCCGAGGTCAGCTTCGGCCGCGGCGCGCTCGCCGTCGTCGGCGGGACCGTGGGCGTGATCGCGTTCCTGTCCTTCTTCACCGGCACCGAGGTGGGGCTCCAGGGGTACGCGGCGCTCAACCAGCTCGGCACCTCCAACTTCGTCGCCTTCCTGTCCGCGTACTTCAACACCCGGGAGATCGCCCCGCTGGTGGCGGGGCTGGCCCTGTCGGCGACCGTCGGCGCCGGGTTCACCGCCCAGCTCGGCGCGATGCGGATCAGCGAGGAGACCGACGCCCTGGAGGTGATGGGCGTCCCCTCGCTGCCGTTCCTGGTGACGACCCGGATGATCGCGGGGTTCGTCGCCGTCATCCCGCTGTACGTCGTCGGGCTGCTGTCCTCCTACTTCGCCGCCCGGACGATCACGACGGGCTACTACGGCCAGTCGGCCGGCACGTACGACCACTACTTCCAGCAGTACCTGCCGCCCGTCGACGTGCTCTGGTCGTTCGGCAAGGTGATCGTCTTCGCCGTCGTGATCATCCTGGTGCACTGCTACTACGGCTACTACGCCGGCGGCGGACCGGCCGGTGTCGGCGTCGCGGTCGGCCGTGCGGTGCGCACCTCCATCGTCGCCATCAACATCCTGGACTTCTTCCTCAGCCTGGCGATCTGGGGAGCCAGCACGACCGTACGGATTGCGGGGTAGTGCCGATGTCCGTCCGACTGCGGATCAACGGAATCGTCTTCATCGCGGTGCTGGGGCTGCTGCTCTCGCTGTCCGTGGCCGTCTACCGGAAGGCGTTCACCCCCGTCGTCCGGGTCACGCTGGAGACCGGCACCCTCGGCAACCAGCTGGAGCCCCAGGCCGACGTCAAACTGCGCGGGCTGCTGGTCGGCGAGGTCCGCGGGGTGCGGGCCGACGGGGAGAAGGCGATGCTGGATCTCGCCCTCGCCCCGGAGCACGTGCCGCGGATCCCCTCCGACGTCCGGGCCCGGCTGCTGCCCAAGACCCTGTTCGGGGAGAAGTACGTCGACCTGGTCGCCCCCGACGGCACCCCGGCACGGGCGATCCGCGCCGGGGACGTCATCACCCAGGACCGCACCGCCGTCGGCATCGAGGTGCAGCAGCTGATGAACGATCTGCTGCCGCTGCTGCGCACGGTCCGCCCCGCCGAACTCAACGCCACGCTCACGGCGTTCTCCACCGCACTGGAGGGCCGGGGCGACCGGATCGGCGCCAACCTGGCCCGGGTGGAGGACTATCTGCGCCGGCTCAACCCCCATATGCCGTCGCTGCAGGAGGACATCTCGCGTTTCGCGGACGTGGCCGAGGTGTACGGGGACGCCGCGCCGGACCTGATGAGGATTCTGCGCAACACCCTCACCACGAGCCGCACCGTCGTGGAGAAGCGGGAGGAGCTGGCCGCCCTGTTCACCTCCACCACCGGCGCCGCGAACACCGCGAACGGGTTCCTCGACGACAACGGCGAGCGGCTGATCACCCTGGGCCGGGTCTCGCGGCCCACGCTGGCGCTGTTCGCCCGCTACTCGCCCGAGTACCCCTGCCTGCTGGACGGTCTGGTCCGGCAGGAGGCCGCGTCGGCACAGACCTTCAGAGGCGGAAAGATGCGCATCACCCTCGAGTTCGTCCATCCGCGGCCCGGGTACCGCCCCGGGGAGGAGCCCCGCTGGGGGGAGCGTTCGGGTCCCGACTGCCACGGCATGCCCCGGCCGCGGGTCCCGGCACCGGACGTGAAGCTGGACGACGGCACCGCCCGGGTCGGGCAGCCCGCCGCGGCGGGACGGCAGGTGTCCTCGACCGGGGCCGAGCAGCGTGCCGTCGGCTCGCTCGTGGCGCCGGTCCTCGGCGTACCCGCGGACGAGGTGCCCGCGGTGGCCACGCTGCTGTTCGGCCCGATGGCCCGGGGGACGGCGGTGAGCGTCGCATGAGTTCCACGACCCTGCGGCGGGCCGGCCGGACCGCCTCGCCGTTGATCAAATTCGGTCTGTTCGCTGTGGTGACCGTGCTCGCGACCGCACTGCTCGCCGCCACCATCGCCACCGTCTCCTTCACCCCCGAGCACACCTACCGGGCGGTGTTCAGCGATGTCACCGGCCTGGAGGAGGGCGACGACATCCGCGTCGCCGGTGTGCGGGTCGGCGAGGTGCGGGAGATCGGCATCAGGGACCGGACGCTGGCGGAGGTCACGTTCACCGTGAGCGAGAACCGCCCGCTGCTCACCGGAACCGGCGCGGTCATCCGCTACCGCAATCTGGTCGGCTCGCGGTACGTCGCGCTGACGGAGGGACCCGGCGACGGGGCGACGCTGCCGCCCGGGAGCCGGATCCCCCTCTCGCGCACCCAGCCCGCGCTCGATCTGAACGCCCTGCTGGGCGGGTTCAAGCCGCTGTTCGCGGCGCTCAGCCCCAAGGACGTCAACCAGCTCGCCACCGAGATCGTCAGGACGCTGCAGGGCGAGGGCGGCACGGTGAACAGCCTGCTCGCGCACACCGCCTCGCTCACCAGCACCCTCGCCGACCGCGACGAGCTGATCGGCTCCGTGATCGACAACCTCAACACCGTCCTGGCGACGCTGGACAAGCGCGGCGCCAGGTTCTCCGCACTGATCAAGCAGCTCCAGCGGGTGGTCTCCGGTCTCTCCGCCGACCGGAAGCCGATCGGCGAGTCGCTGGCGAACATCAACAGCCTGGCGGAGGCCACCTCCGGCCTGCTGGAGGATGCCCGCCCGCCGCTGCGCGACGACATCGCGGAACTGCGAGAACTGACCGGGACCCTGAACGACAACGAGAAGACCGTGGAGGGCGTGCTGAAGCGGCTGCCGAACAAGCTCGACAAACTGACCAGGACCGCCTCCTACGGTTCCTGGTTCAACTTCTACCTCTGCGACTTCGACGGCCGTGTGGTGCTGCCGAGGACCCGGGAGGTCATCACCCCCGAACTCCACGTCGCCCGGGCGAGGTGCGCATGAAAGGGCGCCCGAGGACCCGTATGATCCCGTTCCGGGAGCGCAACCCCGTGACCATCGGCGCGGTCGGCCTCACCACGCTCGCGCTGCTGGCCGTCGCCGCGTTCAACGCCGACGACCTGCCGCTGATCGGCGACGGTGAGAGCTACAGCGCCGCGTTCTCGGAGGCGGGCGGGCTGAAGCCCGGCGACGAGGTGCGGGTCGCCGGGGTGAAGGTCGGCAAGGTCGACGAGGTGGACCTGGACGGGGACCACGTCAGGGTGGTCTTCCGCGTCAAGGGGGAGCCCGCCTTCGGCACCCGGACCGGTGCCGCCATCCGCGTCAAGACGATCCTGGGCTCCAAGTACCTCGCCCTGGACCCGAAGGGCCCGGGGCAGTTGAGGCCGGGCAGCGAGATCCCGCTGAGCCGCACCACGCCCGCGTACGACGTCGTGACGGCGTTCAGCGACCTGACCACCACGACGGAGCAGATCGACACCGAGCGGCTGGCCACGGCCCTGGACACGATCTCCACCACCTTCGAGGACTCTCCCGCCGAGGTGCGGGAGTCGGTCAGGGGCCTGTCGCGGATCTCCCGTACGGTCGCCTCCCGCGACCAGGCGCTGCGCGAACTCCTCGACCACGCCGACGGGGTCAGCACGGTGCTCGCCGAGCGCTCCCGGGAGTTCTCCACGCTGGTCAAGGACGGGGACGCGCTCTTCCGGGAGATCTCACGGCGGCGGGCGGCGATCCACGCCCTCCTCAAGAGCTCCGCCTCGCTCGGGGTCCAGCTGTCGGGCCTGGTGAAGGACAACGGCAAGGAGATCGGGCCCGCGCTGAAGGGCCTGAACCAGGTCGTCGACATGCTCGAACGCAACCAGGCCGCACTCGACCGCAGTGTCCGGCTGCTGGCGCCGTATGTGCGCGTCTTCGCCAACACCCTCGGCAACGGGCGCTGGTTCGACAGCTACATCCAGAATCTGGTCGCCGCTCCGGTGGTCCCGCGGACGGGAGGTCCCTCGTGAAAGCGCCCCTGTCGCGCATACGGCTGCCGCGCATACGTCTGCCGCGCACACCCCGGTCACGCATGCGTGCACCCCGCACATCCCCATCGCGCATACGTGTGCCGCGCACACCCGTGCTGCGGGGAGTGGCGCTGGTCACCGCCCTCGCGCTGGTCGCGGTGTGCCTGCTGCTGTGGCCGCGGGAGGAACCGGTCCGGGTCACCGCGTACTTCCCGCGGACGGTCGGCATCTACCCGGGCTCGGACGTCCGGGTGCTCGGTGTCCGCATCGGCGAGGTCAAGGAGATCACTCCGGAGGGCCGCCGGGTGCGGGTGGTCCTGGAGTACGGCCACGGACGGAAGGTGCCCGCCGGGGCGAAGGCCGCGATCATCAACTCGTCCGTGGTCAGCGACCGTTATGTACAGCTGCTGCCCGTGTACCGGGACGGCCCCGTGATGCGCGGCGGCGATGTCATCCCGGAGGAGCGCACGGCCGTACCGGTGGAGCTGGACCGGGTCTTCGACAGCCTGCACACGACCTCGGAGGCGCTGGGGCCGCGCGGCGCCAACGACGACGGTGCGCTGTCGCGGCTGCTGGGTGTGAGCGCGGACAACCTCCAGGGCCAGGGCGGTGCGATCCACCAGTCCGTGGAGGACCTCTCCCGGGCGGTGACCACCCTGTCGGACGGACGGCAGGACCTGTTCTCCACCGTCCGCAACCTCCAGGTGTTCACGGCGGCGCTGGCCGCCGACGACAAGAACGTCAGGTCCTTCAACGACAGCCTCGCCAAGGTGGCCGGACAGCTCGCGGCCGAGCGCAAGGACCTGGCGGCGGCGCTGCGGCACCTGGGCGTGGCACTCGCCGACGTCTCCGACTTCGTACGGGCGAACAAGCAGTCGCTGACGTCGAACGTGGAAGGGCTGAGCAAGGTGACCAAGGTGCTGGTCACCCAGCGCGCCGCGCTCGCCGAGCTGCTGGAGGTCGCCCCGGTCGGACTGTCCAACCTGCAGAACGCCTACAACCCGTCCGCCGGGACGCTCGACACCCGCAACAACCCGGACCATCCGCAGGACCCTGCCGCGCTGCTCTGCTCGCTGCTGCGGACGACCGGGGAGGCCAAGGCCGAGGACTGTGCCGACCTGCGGAAGCTGTTCGACTCCCTGCCGGAGCTCGGGCCGGCCGGCACCCGGGCCGTGTCCGGGACGGGTCAGGTCGACCGGACGCTCGGCGGAATCCTGGGGGCCCGCGCATGAGGACGCTTCGCACCGGCACGGCGGCCTGGGCGGCGGCCGGATCGCTGCTGCTGACGGGCTGCGAGTTCAGCGGTCTGTACGACGTCGGACTGCCCGGCGGCGCCGCGGCCGACGGCAACGCCTACCGGGTGACCGTCGAGTTCAGGGACGTGCTCGACCTGGTGCCCCAGTCGGCGGTGAAGGTCAACGACGTCACCGTCGGAGCGGTCGAGAAGGTCGAACTGGACGGCTGGCACGCCCGGGTGCGGCTGCGCGTCGCGGACTCGGTGACACTGCCCGCCAACGCGGTGGCCGAGCTGCGGCAGACGAGCATGCTCGGCGAGAAGTACGTGGCGCTGTCCTCGCCCGCGGACACCGCCCCGGCCGGCCGGCTGAAGGACGGCGACCGGATCCCGCTCTCCCGCAGCGGCCGCAACCCGGAGATCGAGGAGGTCCTCTCCGCGCTGTCCGCCCTGCTCAACGGCGGCGGGGTGGCCCAGCTCAAGACCATCACGACCGAGCTCAACAAGGCGCTGGAGGGACGGGAGAACCGGGTGAAGTCCCTGCTGACCGAGCTGGACACGTTCCTCGGCGGCCTCGACGGCCGGCGCAAGGAGATCGTGCGCGCGCTGGCCGGCATCGACCGGCTCGCCAAGCGGCTGGCACAGGAGAAGAAGACCATCGCCGGGGCCCTGGACACCGTGCCGCCGGCCCTGAAGGTGCTGGCCGACCAGCGGCGCAGCCTGACGGCCATGCTCACCTCGCTGTCGAAGCTGGGGAAGACCGGCAGCCAGGTGATCAACGCGTCGCGGGACGACACCGTCGCGAACCTGAAGAGCCTGCGGCCGATCCTGGAGCAGCTCAACGCGGCGGGTGCCGATCTGCCCAACGCCCTGGAACTGATGACGACGTATCCGTTCCCGCGCAACGCCGTCGACGCGATCCACGGCGACTACGTCAATCTGAAGATCACCGCCGATCTCGACCTCGCCTCGGTCTACGGCAATCTCGCCGACGGGCCGCCGCAGCCGGGCGGTGGCGGACCGGACCGGCCCGGGCTGCCCGGCGTACCGGCTCCACCGGAACTCCCCGGCGTCCCCGACGTCCCCGACGTTCCCGGTGTCCCGGAACCCACGGCCCTGCCGGACGGGCCCGGCGGACCTGCCGTTCCCCCACCGCCCGGCGGCGGACTGTGCCCGCCGGTGTGCGCGGGCAGTCACGCGTCGTACGGGGGCGGGAACGGCGACGGACGTCCGCCGGGGGTCGATCTCGCCCTGGCGGAGCTGATGCTGAAAGGGATGCAGCCGTGATCACACGAACGGTCAGGATCCAGCTCGCGGCCTTCGCCGCGGTCACCGCGGTCGGCGTGTCGTATGTCGGGGCCCGCTACACGGGGCTGGTGGACGCCGTCCTCGACCGCGGCTACACCGTACGGGCGGACCTCGCCGACTCGGGCGGCGTGTTCCGGGGCGCGGAGGTCACCTACCGGGGCGTGCCCGTGGGCCGCGTCGGGGAACTGCGGCTGACCGGGCGGGACGGCGTCTCGGTGGACCTGGACATCGAGGACGGAGCCCGGATCCCGGCGGACACGGTGGCGGTCGTGGCGAACCGTTCGGCGGTCGGCGAGCAGTACGTCGACCTGCAGCCGCGCGGCACGGGCGGCCCGTACCTCGGCGAGGGCGACGTCATCGCCCGCGCCGACACCCGGGTGCCGCTGCCCACCACCGACGTCGTCCTGAGCCTGGACCGGCTGGTGAACTCCGTCGGCAAGGAGGACCTGCGGATCACGGTCGACGAACTCGGCAAGGCGTTCGCCGGCACCGGTCCGGAGCTGAGCAGACTGGTGGACTCCGGCAACAGCCTGGTCGAGTCGGCGTCCGAGTCGCTGCCGCAGACGATCGCCCTGATCGAGGACTCCCGGAAGGTGCTCGGCACCCAGGCCGAACAGGGCTCGGCCATCCGGTCCTTCTCACGGGACCTCGCGGCGCTCACCGCGGAGCTGAAGTCCTCCGACGGTGACATCCGCCGGCTCGTCGGCGCCGGGGCGCCCGCCGCGCAGGAGGTCGACTCGCTGTTGTCGGAGACCCGACCGCATCTGCCCGTCCTGCTGGGGAACCTCATCAGCGGCGGCCAGATCACGGTGGCCCGGCTGCCCGGTGTGGAGCAGGCCCTGGTCACCTTCCCCGTGGTGGTGGCGGGCAGTTGGACGGTGATCCCCGGGGACGGCACCACACACTTCGGGATGGTGACGAACGCCGACGACCCGCCGGCGTGCCGGCAGGGCTACGGCACCCAGCGCCGCGACCCCTCGGACACCCGGGAGCGGCCCGCGAACACGTCGGCGCGCTGCACGGCCCCGCGCGGCGGCCCCACCTCGGTCCGCGGTGCGCAGAACGCGCCGGGAGCGTCGGGGCGTTCCGTCGGCGGCTCGGACCCGGCGGCGTACGTCACCCCCTACGACCCGGAGACCGGCACGGCCGCCGGCCCGGACGGAACGCTCGTCGAGATCGGCTCGACGGGCGGCGAACAGAGCGTGTTCGGAAAGGAGTCATGGCAATGGCTGCTCGTGGGACCGATGGCATGACGGACGTGACGGCGGCGGACGCGGGCGGCGGGCACGGTGTGCAGCGCGCCTCCCCGCCCACGGCGGGCGTCGCGGAGACGGGCCCGGCGGCCGGCACGGCGACCGCGGCGCGCGGGACGGGCGACGCGCGACCGGGGCCCGTCCCGGGAGCCGTCCGGGCGCTCGGACGGGCGCTCGGTCGGGCCGGAGCAGGGGCGGTCGCGGCCGCCCGGCACGGTAGGGCGGTGCCCGCCGCGCTCGCGGTGGCGACCGTCGTCACGACGGCCCTTTCCCTGTGGCTCGGCCTCCGGGTGCACGAGCAGCGTGCCGACGAGGAGCGCCGCCAGGACATCCTGGCCGCGGCCCGCCGTTCGGCGCTGAACTTCACCTCGCTCGACTACCGGCACTACGAGCGGGACAGCGCCAACGTCCTCAAGGGCGCGACCGGCGACTTCAAGGAGCAGTTCGCGGCGCAGACCGCGGAACTGACCAAGCTCGTCGCCGCGAACAAGTCGGTCTCCCAGGGGCAGGTGCTGGAGGCCGGTATCGCCCGTGCCGACCAACGCACCGCCAGGGTGCTGGTCGTCGCCGACAGCAAGGTGACGAACTCGGCCGCCCCGGAGGGCCAGTCCCGTACCTACCGGCTCCAGCTCGACCTCGTGCTCGAAGGCGGCCGCTGGCTGACGTCGAACGTCGAGTTCGTCGGCTGACCCGCACCCCGCCGTCGCGCCAGTACGCCCCACAGTGAGGAGAATCCCCGTGGCGAACACGACGACCCGCGGCCGTGGCGCCGGCTCCCCAGCCCGGCGCTCGATGACCGCCGCGGCCCGGGCGGCGGCCAAGCGTGCCGAGCAGGCCCAGCAGACCGGAGGCGGCCGGCGGGCGGCGCCCGGCGCGGACGCCTCCGCCCCGACCGCCGACGGCTCCGGCGCCCTGGTGTCCGGACGGACCCTGCGCGCCGAGGACCCTCCGGCCGAGGGCGCCGAACCCGACTGGGAGGCACCCGACTGGGAAGAGCCGGAGCAGGGGGATCGGGAGCCGGACTCGGCGGACTCGGCGGACTCGGCCCGGGAGGACGGGGAGGACGGCGGCCCGGGCGGCCGGCGGTCCCCGCGGCGCCGGCTGCTGGTCTGCGCGGTACTGGCCCTGCTGACCGTCGCCGGGCTGGTCGCGGCGGCCGTCCTGGGCACGGCGTACGCACAGGGCCGGCAGGCCGACGAAGCGCGCGCCGGCGCCCTGGCGGCGGCGCGGAAGGCGGCGCCGGCCGTGCTCTCGTACGACCACCGGCACCTGGACCGGGACTTCGCCGCCGCCCGCGGCCACCTCACCGGGCCCTTCCTACAGGAGTACCGCAGGACGACGACGAAGGTCGTGGCGCCCACGGCGAAGAAGTACCAGGGGGTGGTCACGGCCTCGGTGGTGACGCCGCCCGGCGGCGGCAGCCCCGCCGCCTCGGTGGTGTCGGCGTCGCCGGACCGGGTCGTGGTCCTGCTGTTCGTCAACCAGGTGACGCGGAGTACCCGGGTGGACGGCCCCCGGGTGGATCTGAACCGGGTCCGGATGGAGCTGACCCGCACCACGGGCGGGTGGAAGGTCAGCGCGGTCGACGCGCTGTAGCGCCGCCGGGTGGGCCCTGCGCCTCCCGGGTGGAGGGGGAACGACCGTGCAGGTCGCCCCCTCCACCCGGGGGGCCTTTTTCGTGCTCCCGGCTGGCCCGGGCTCCTCGTCCCCGTCCGTACGCCACGACCTCTCGCGACCCGTCCCGTCCGAACGCCCGGACGCGCTTCCGCCGCCTGTGTGGCCTGCTCCGTCAGCTCCCGACCGCCCGGGCTCGTCCCCGCCGCATGTCCCGACCGCCCGAGCCGCGCACCGCATCCCGCGTCCGCCCGTCCCGGGGCGGATTCCGTGCCGCCGGGAGCGCCGTGCCGTGCCCGTCCTCGCGGGGCCCCGGGACGCCGCTGACGGGAGGCGGTCCGCATGTCGGTCGGATTGCGGTCCGGTCTTGACAGCTCTCCCCCACACCAGGCAATCTTCCATTAAGCAGAAATGAGTTTCCGCAATACGGAAGGAGCGCAACCCCCTCATGGGATACACGGACCAGCGCTTCGATGTGAACCTCTCGATCCTCTTCACGGAACTCCCGCTGCTGGAGCGCCCCGCGGCCGCCGCCGCGGCGGGCTTCACGGCGGTCGAGCTGTGGTGGCCCTGGATCGAGACCCCCACGCCCGACCAGAGCGAACTGGACGACCTGAGGCAGGCGCTCGAGAGCTCCGGCACCCGGCTGGTGGGCCTGAACTTCTACGCCGGCCGGCTTCCGGGCCCGGACCGCGGCGCCCTCTCCCTGCCCGGTGAGGAGTCGGACCGATTCCGCGCCAACATCGACGTGGCCGCGGACTTCGCCGCCTCGGTCGGCTGCAAGGCGCTCAACGCCCTCTACGGCAACCGGGTCGAGGGCGTGGATCCGGCGGCACAGGACGAACTCGCCCTGGAGAACCTGGTGGCGGCGGCCCGCGCGGCCGACCGGGTGGGCGCGATCCTGCTGATCGAGACCCTGAACAAGCCGGAGTCCCCGCTCTACCCGCTGGTGAGCGCGCCCTCCGCGATCGAGGTCGTGGACAAGGTCAATGCCGCCACCGGCCTCGGCAACGCCAGGTTCCTGCTCGACATCTACCACCTGTCGATGAACGGCGAGGACGTCGCAGGCGTCATCGACGCGTACGCGGCCAGGACCGGCCATGTGCAGATCGCGGACAACCCGGGCCGCGGCGCGCCGGGCACCGGCTCCCTGCCGCTCGAAGAGCTGCTCGACCGGCTGAAGAAGGCCGGCTACGACGGCTGGATCGGCCTGGAGTACAAGGCCGGCGACCGCCCGAGCGCCCGGTCCTTCGACTGGCTTCCCGAGAGCGCCCGTCCCGCGCACTGACCTCCGGCCCGCCGCCCGCCGACTCCCTTTCGTACCAGCGCTTCAAGAGAGGCACCCCCGATGAGCACCCTCGCAGACCCCTCCCGCTCCCCCCGCCCGAACCTGCCCACGATCGCGTGGATCGGCCTCGGCATCATGGGCTCGCCCATGTCCGAGAATCTGATCAAGGCGGGCTACCGGGTGACCGGGTACACCCTGGAGCAGGAGAAGCTGGACCGACTCGCGGCGGCCGGCGGCAAAGCCGCCGCCTCGATCGCCGAGGCCGTCGGGGACGCCGACGTCGTGATCACCATGGTCCCCGCCTCACCGCAGGTGGAGGCCATCGCGTACGGCCCGGACGGCATCCTGGAGAACGCGAGGCGCGGCGCGCTGCTGATCGACATGTCCTCGATCACCCCGCAGACCTCCGTCGACCTGGCGGCGAACGCCGCCGACAAGGGAATCCGCGTACTGGACGCCCCTGTCTCGGGCGGCGAGGCCGGCGCCGTCGAGGCAGTGCTGTCGATCATGGTCGGCGGCGAGCAGGACGCCTTCGACGAAGCCCGCCCGATCCTCGAGGCCCTGGGCCGGACGATCGTCCTGTGCGGTCCCCACGGCTCCGGCCAGACGGTCAAGGCCGCCAACCAGCTGATCGTCGCCGTCAACATCCAGGCCTGCGCCGAGGCCGTCGTCTTCCTCGAGAAGTCCGGCGTGGACCTGCGGGCGGCCCTGGACGTCCTCAACGGCGGACTGGCCGGCTCCACCGTCCTGACCCGCAAGAAGGACAACTTCCTCGACCGCGACTTCAGGCCGGGCTTCCGCATCGACCTGCACCACAAGGACATGGGCATCGTCACCGACGCCGCCCGCAACGTCGGGGCCGCACTGCCGGTCGGGGCCGTCGTCGCCCAGCTGGTCGCCTCCCTGCGCGCACAGGGCGACGGGGGCCTGGACCACTCGGCACTGCTCCGCGCGGTCGAGCGCCTGTCCGGCTCGCCGGTCGCCTGACCCGGCCGCGGCCGACCGCTCTCCGCGCACCCGCCGGGCCCGCCGACCCGCGGCGCTCCCACCGGGCCACCCGAGCCGCGGCACGCACCCGCCGGGCCGAACAGCGGCCGCCGCGGTTCGCCCGGGTCCGCCCCCGAGGCGGCCGTCCACCCCGCTCCGGCCCGGGCCCCCGGCCCAGGGGCAACCGGCCCAGGGGTCACCGTCGACCCCTCTCAGACGTCCGGGCCGTGGCCGCGCTGACACCTGTCCTGTCGCGCCCAAGCGCAGCCACGGCCCGGATTCCCACCCTTGACTTCAACAAACTGTTGACGTTTTCTCGGACGCGTACCTACGCTCCTGACACCTCAGCAGCTCCCGCACGGAAGGCCGCCCTCCCACCCATGACGCAGCGCGTGCTTACGACCGAGTCCGGCGCTCCGGTCGCCGACAACCAGAACTCCGCCACCGCCGGCGTCGGTGGCCCGCTCCTCCTCCAGGACCAGCACCTGCTGGAGAAGCTCGCCCGCTTCAACCGCGAGCGCATCCCGGAGCGAGTCGTCCACGCACGCGGCTCCGGCGCGTACGGCTACTTCGAGGTGACCGACGACGTCAGCGGCTTCACCCGGGCCGGCTTCCTGGACGCGATCGGCAAGCGCACCGAGGTCTTCGTGCGCTTCTCCACCGTCGCCGACTCGCTCGGCGGCGCGGACGCCGTCCGCGACCCGCGGGGCTTCGCGGTGAAGTTCTACACCGAGGAGGGCAACTACGACCTCGTCGGCAACAACACCCCGGTGTTCTTCATCAAGGACCCGATCAAGTTCCCGGACTTCATCCACTCCCAGAAGCGCGACCCGTTCACCGGCAAGCAGGAGCCGGACAACGTCTGGGACTTCTGGGCCCATGCGCCGGAGGCCACGCACCAGATCACCTGGCTGATGGGCGACCGCGGCATCCCCGCCTCGTACCGCCACATGAACGGCTACGGGTCGCACACCTACCAGTGGACGAACGCCGAGGGCGAGGCCTTCTTCGTCAAGTACCACTTCAAGACGAACCAGGGCATCCGCTGCCTGAGCGGCGAGCAGGCCGCCGAGGTCGCGGGCACGGACCCCAACTCGCACCAGACGGACCTGCTCCAGGCGATCGAGCGCGGGGTGAACCCCTCCTGGACGCTGTACGTCCAGATCATGCCCGCGGCCGAGGCCGCGGACTACCGCTTCAACCCGTTCGACCTCACCAAGGTGTGGCCCCACGCCGACCACCCGCTGCAGCGCGTCGGCCGGCTGGTCCTCGACCGCAACCCGGACAACGTCTTCGCCGAGGTCGAGCAGGCGGCGTTCTCGCCGAACAACTTCGTGCCGGGCATCGGGCCCTCCCCGGACAAGATGCTCCAGGGCCGACTCTTCGCCTATGCGGACGCCCATCGCTACCGTCTCGGCGTCAACCACACCCAGCTCCCGGTGAACGCGCCGAAGGCCGTTCCGGGGGGTGCCGACAACTACGGCCGCGACGGGCTCATGGCCACCCGCAACGGCTCCCGCCACGACAAGAACTACGAGCCCAACTCGTACGCGGGTCCGGTGCAGTCGGACGCCGCCCTGTCGGCCCCGCTGGCCCTCTACGGCCACACCGGCACGCACGCCGCACCGCTGCACGCCAAGGACGACGACTTCCACCAGGCCGGTGAGCTCTACCGCCTCATGTCGGAGGAGGAGAAGTCGCGTCTGGTCGCGAACATCGCCGGCGGCCTGTCCCAGGTCTCCCGCGACGACGTGATCGAGAAGAACCTCGCCCACTTCCACGCGGCCGACCCGGACTACGGCAAGCGCGTGGAGGCGGCGGTCACCGCCCTGCGCGAGGACTGAGGCTCCGCTCCCCGCCCCCGCGGCGATCATGGTGGTCGCGGCGGCGGGCGGGGGCGCTGAGACCGAGACCGCGTACGCACGCGGACCGGGAGGTCCCGCCTGCGTACGCCGTCCGAACCGCCGGCCCGGATGAGGGGTGGCCGACGGCGAGGACACGGTGCCGGCCGCACGGCCGGCGCCGGCCGGAGGACCGCGGCGGCGTGCGAGCCGGTGCGGTGGTAAGGGCCGACCCGGCCCCCTTCCAGACCTGAGGGAGGGGCCGGCGGGAAAGCCCATCGCCCCGCCGCGGTCCTGGCGGAGTCCGGCCCTGCCCACGGCGGGGCCGTCCCTCCCGACTCGGCTCCGGGCACCCGGCTGCAGGGCTCCGCGAGCCCCGGGCTCCGGCTCCGCAGCACCCACGAACCCCGCCCGGCGGTGCGAACGTCCTGTCGCGCCGGCCTCGCACCGTCGGGTGGAACCACCTCCCAGGACCAGGTGGGGCGCTCGCGCGCGGTACCAGCCCATGAGGGCGCCCCGCGCCGACGGCCGGCCCGGGGCTCGATCAGCTCTGCGGCCGCGGCGAGCGCGCGGCCCCACGGGTACTCCTCCCGCGACCTCGTCGAGCCCGAACCCTTCCACCGGCTCGTCGACTTCTCGTGCTCCGCCGGGAGGGCACGGCCCCGGGGCGGTCGGTGTGCCACCGCGCTCCCGCCCTGGGAACGGGCCGGCGGCCGGGTCCCCGTACGATGAGCCCATGACCCGCCGCACGACGAGCCACGCGCGCCCCGCAGGGCGTGGGCTCGCGCTGCTGGTGCTGGCGGTGCTGGCGGGCGTGCTGGGCATGCACGCCCTGGTGCCCGCCGGGATTCCCGGGTCCCAGGCACGGGCGCACGGCTCCGCGGCCGCAGTCCGTACGTCGACCGTCCACACGTCGACCGTCCACGCCGTGCCCGTCCACGGGCAGTCCGCCCACGCGCAGTCCGTGCCCGAGCCGTCCGTACCCGAGGCCGTTCCAGGGTGTTCGCACACGGACGGCGGTTCGGACCACCTCGACCACGCGGACGGGACGTGCGCGGCGGCCGGGGTCGGTTCCCCGTACGCACCTCCGGAGCCGTCCGCCGGGCTCGTCACCCCGCCCTCGGGCGCGACGCCGAACGGGGCCGGTCGCACGCCCCCGGGCGGACGGGCCCCGCCCGATCTGGCCGAGCTGCAACTCCTGCGCATATAGGGCGCCCCGCACGGCGCCTCCCGTTCGCGCCCCGGGCCGGACGGTGAGCGGTGCCGTGTCTCCCCACGCCCTCGTTTCCGCGATCCCGCGCGCCCGATTCAGGTCGCGCTTCAAGGAGTTGCACCAGCATGACCAGCAAGCATTCCCCTGCCCGCCGTACCGTCGCCGTGGCTGCCGCCGGCGCGGCCGCCTTCGTCCTGGCCGCGTGCGGCGGCGGCACCGACACGCCGAACGCCCACGACGGCCACCCCGCGCCGTCACCGTCCGCCGCGACCTCCGTCCCGCAGGGACGGCACAACGCCGCCGACGTCACCTTCGCCAAGGGCATGATCCCCCACCACCGGCAGGCGGTGGAGATGGCTGAACTCGCGGCGGCCCGCGCGGAATCGGCCGAGGTGAGGAAACTCGCCGAGGACATCAGGAAGGCCCAGGGCCCGGAGATCAGGACGCTGTCCGGCCGGCTGTCCTCATGGGGCGAGGACGTCCCAGCCGAGGGCAGTGCCGACCACGCCGCACACGGCGCGGAAGGGATGATGAGCCCCCGGGAGATGGCCCGACTGGAGAAGTCCTCGGGCGCGGCGTTCGACACCGCCTTCATGGAGCTGATGATCGTGCATCACGAAGGCGCGGTGGCCATGGCCGAGGCCGAGCGCGCCGGCGGCGCCGACGCGGCCACGAAGCGGATGGCGGGCGACATCGTCACCGCGCAGACCGCCGAGATCTCACTGATGAGGAAGCTGCTCGGCCGGGGCTGACCCGTTGCGGCGGGGAGGGTGCCCTCGGGCCCCCTCCCCGTTCTTCCGGCCGTTCCCAGGAATACCCTAGGGGGGTATGTTGTTATGAGTGCTCGTGCCCTCCGGGACCGCGGGGCACCCTGGACCGGAACGACGGGAAATGGGGATGACACGCCATGGACCACACCTCGCACCGCGCCGGTGCCACCGACGACCGGGCCGCGCATCGGGCTCACGACCCGTCCGGCGGTCACAGCGGTCACAGTGATCACACGGGCCGGCGGCACGGCGGTGTCACCTGGAGCACCGCCGCGAAGGCGACCCTGCACTGCCTGATCGGCTGCGCCATCGGCGAGATCCTGGGGATGGTCATCGGCACCGCTCTGATGTGGGGCAACGTGCCGACGATGATTCTCGCGATCACGCTCGCGTTCCTCTTCGGCTACTCGTTCACGATGTTCGCGGTGCTGCGCGCGGGCGTGGACCTCAGAAGCGCCGTCAAGGTCGCGCTGGCCGCCGACACCGTCTCCATCGCCGTGATGGAGTTCGTCGACAACGGCATCATCGCGCTGGTCCCGGGGGCGATGGACGCGCACCTGACGGACGCGCTGTTCTGGTCGTCGCTGCTGGGCGGTTTCGTCGTCGCCTTCGTCGTCACCACGCCCGTCAACAAGTGGCTCATCGGCCGTGGCAAGGGCCACGCCGTCGTCCACGCCTACCACTGAGGCGCCTCACGCCGACTCGTCAGGCCCGCGCCTCCCCTCCCAGGGGCGACCCTCCCCAGGGGCGACGCAGAGGGCCGCCGGACCCGTCCGGCGGCCCTCTGCCGTGCGCCCGGTCCTCGTCCGTGCCGCTGCCCCGACGACTGCGCCGAGTTGCCGTGGCCACCCTGCCGCCCGCCGCCCGTGCGGAGTACGCCTCACCGCTGCCGGCACGGTGGGCGGCCGGGTGCAGGCGCCCCGGACGGCGCGCCGGCAGCCCCTCGGCGCCGCCGCGCACCGAACCGTACGGGGCTCGCCCGCGACACGTTCCAGTACCCGACCTCCCCGCGCTCGCCGCGGCCACGAGGTCGCTCGGGCCGGAATGCCGGCCTCCCGGCGCACCGCCGTCCGGCGCGCAGTCGCAGGACGGACCATGCGAACGCAGCCGTGGCGGACGTCGAGGGCCGGGGCCTCGCCGTCCGCCACGGATGTGTGTCCCGCTGTCCTCAGCCGGCCGGGCGGAAGCCCCTCAGGCGCAGACTGTTGCCGACGACGAAGACCGACGAGAAGGCCATCGCCGCGCCCGCGATCATCGGGTTCAGCAGTCCCGCTGCGGCGAGCGGAAGCGCGGCGACGTTGTAGGCGAACGCCCAGAAGAGGTTGCCCTTGATCGTGCCGAGTGTCCTGCGTGACAGCCGGATCGCGTCCGCCGCCGCCGCCAGGTCGCCGCGCACCAGCGTCAGGTCGCCCGCCTCGATGGCGGCGTCGGTTCCGGTGCCCATCGCCAGGCCGAGGTCCGCCTGGGCGAGCGCGGCCGCGTCGTTGACCCCGTCGCCGACCATGGCCACCGTCCGGCCCTCCTCCTGCAGGCGCCGCACCACGTCGACCTTGTCCTCGGGCATGACCTCGGCGACGACCCGCTCGATGCCGACCTCCGCCGCGACCGCCTCGGCGACGGCCTTGTTGTCGCCGGTCAGCAGGATCGGCGTCAGCCCGAGGGCCCGCAGTCTCCGCACCGCCTCGGCGCTCGTCGGCTTGACCGCGTCGGCGACCTCCAGGACCGCCCGGGCCTCGCCGTCCCAGGCCACGATGATCGCGGTCCGGCCCTTGGCCTCCGCCTCGGCCCCGGCCCGCTCCAGCTCGGCCGGGAGCGCGATGGCCCACTCGGCGAGAAGGCCATCGCGACCGACGAGGACGGCATGCCCGGCGACGACGCCCCGCACGCCGAGGCCGGGGACGTTCACGAAGTCCTCGGGCGCGGGGAGCGATCCGACCCGCTCGGCCGCTCCGGTCGCCACGGCCCGGGCGATGGGGTGCTCGGAGGCGTGTTCCAGTGCCCCGGCCAGCCGCAGGGCCTCGGTCTCGTCGGTCCCCTCCGCGGTGCGGATCCCGAGGAGGGTCATCCTCCCGGTGGTCACGGTGCCGGTCTTGTCGAGGACGATCGTGTCGGCCCTGCGCGTGTTCTCCAGGACCTCGGGCCCCTTGATCAGGATGCCGAGCTGGGCGCCGCGCCCCGTGCCCACCATGAGCGCGGTGGGCGTGGCGAGTCCCAGCGCGCAGGGGCAGGCGATGATCAGGACGGCGACCGCGGCGGTGAAGGCGGCGGTCCACCCGGCGCCGCTGCCGAGCCAGAAGCCGAGCGTGCCCAGGGCCAGGACCATGACGGCGGGCACGAACACGGCGGAGATCCGGTCGGCCAGCCGCTGCGCCGCGGCCTTGCCGTTCTGCGCGTCCTCGACCAGCTTCGCCATGCGCGCCAGCTGGGTGTCCGCGCCGATCCGGCGGGCCTCGACGACGAGCCTGCCGCCGGCGTTGAGGGTCGCTCCGGTGACGGGGTCGCCGGCGGAGACCTCGACGGGTACGGACTCGCCGGTGAGCATGGACACGTCCACGGCGGAGGAGCCTTCGACGACGGTGCCATCGGTGGCGATCTTCTCACCCGGGCGCACCAGGAACCGGTCGCCCACGGCCAGTTCGGCGACGGGGACCAGCCGTTCCCCGCCGCCGCGCAGCACGGTCACGTCCTTCGCGCCGAGCTCCATCAGGGCCTTCAGCGCGGCGCCGGCCCGGCGCTTGGAGCGGGCTTCGAAGTACCGGCCGGCCAGGATGAACGCGGTCACGCCGGCGGCGGCCTCGAGGTAGATGTTGCCCGCGCCGTCGGTGCGGGCGATGGTCCACTCGAAGCCGTGGGTCATGCCCGGCTCGCCCGCGGTACCGAAGAACAGGGCCCACAGCGACCACAGGAACGCCGCCGAGGTGCCGACCGAGACGAGGGTGTCCATGGTGGCGGCCCCGTGCCGGGCGTTGGTGAGGGCGGCGCGGTGGAACGGCCAGGCCGCGTACGTGACCACGGGCGCCGCCAGGGTGAGCGAGAGCCACTGCCAGTACTCGATCTGCAGGGCCGGGACCATCGCCATGGCGACGACGGGCGCCGACAGCACCACCGCGGTGATCAGCCGCTGCCGCAGCGGCCGCAGGGCGCCCTCCGCCTCCGTCCCGGCGTCACCGGGTTCGGTACGGGTGCGTGGCGGAGGGGGCTCGGTCGCGGTGTAGCCGGTCGCCTCGACGGTGGCGATGAGATCGCGGACGGAGACCTCGTCGTCGCGGTAGGAGACCCTCGCCTTCTCGGTGGCGTAGTTGACCGTGGCCTCCACACCGTCCATGCGGTTGAGCTTCTTCTCGACACGGGCGGCGCACGAGGCGCAGGTCATGCCGCCGATCGCGAGTTCGACCTCGGCGGTGCCGTGGACCGTGGCAGTCATCCCTGCTCCTGAGCTCGTGGATGGGGCGGGAGGGCCGGCCGCCGACGGGGCTCCCCCCGTCCGCGCCCGATCCTCCTGGGGAGTATACCCCCTAGGGGTACGTAGAGATCGATGCCATGCATACCCCCTACCCGTATCCGACCGCAAGCTTCGCTGCCCCGACCGGGAGGAACCGCAGTTCCTCATCGCCTCCGGCCGGGCACGCGGCTGGAGCGCACCGGCCGGGCAGACCGGCTGGACGTCGACGTCCTCCACACCCGCCGGGCTCCGCCGGACTCCGCCCGCGCGCCCGGCCGCGTCCTGGCCGGCGACCTGCGCGGACACGTCTGGCGGCTCGCGGGAAACGGGACCGTTTTCGTGTGCGGTCCCACGGCGTTCGTCGAAGCCGTCAGCGACCACCTCGTGGACCTGGGCCGCGACCCGGCCACGATCCGTACCGAGCGCTTCGGCTGACGGCGGCTCGCGCCTCGACCGAGCCCATCACCTCATCCTGGAGGCCCACCATGGAAGACACGCCCCTCCATCGCGACGGGAACTGGCCGGCCGGCCCGCTGTCGCAGATCCTCTCCGTCGAGCCCACCCAGGCGTGGTGGCGCTGCCCCACGTGCTCCATGGCCGGAACCCTCGCCCAACTCCACGTCTACGGGCCGGAACCGGGCCTCACCGCCCGCTGTCCCGGCTGTGCCCGGGTCGCCCTGAGGCCCGTGAAGGAGGCCGACCACATCTGGCTGGCCCTGCGCGGCTCGGCGGGCGCTTTCCGCTTCCGTACCGCGTGAGCTCGGCGGGATCGTCCCCGGCCGGGGTGGGCACCGCGGCGGACCGCTCGCGCACGGAGGACGCCCACGGGTACGGGCGCGGGGCGCGGATTGCCGTACTGGGTGTTCCCGGCCCGGCCGCGGCGTGCGCCCGGCTCAGGGCACACCGCGGAAGTCGTCCCCCACCGTCAGCGTGACCAGGCCGTCCGGCGCTGCGGCGCTCTCCGCCACGGGGGTACCGGGCAGCCGCGAGGCCAGGGCACGGGCCTGCTCCCCGAGGCCCGCCGGGTGGGTGACGGAGGTCCGGGCCGACGGCACGGACGCGTTGCCGGTCCCGGCGACGGTGAATCCGGCCCGACGCAGCGACTGGGCCGCCTCCCAGGCGAGACCCGGCGTGCCGGTGCCGTCGAGCACCTGTACGCGGACGCTGCTGGCGTACAGCGGCTTCTCCCCGGCGGCCGCGACGCTCTCCTTGCGGACCTCCCGGTCCCGGGCGAGTGCCGTGAACAGATCGGCGGCCGCCGGGTACTGCCAGACGACGTTGGCCGAGTCGGACGGCACGTCCATGCTGCGGGGATAGTTGGGCACGGTCACGAACGTCAGCCGGCCGGGCGGGATCGCCCTGAGCCGGGAGACGAGACCGTACAGGGGCTGGATCCCGGCGAGGGCCTTGTCCGTGGTGAGCGACTTGGTGGCGGAGTCCAGCAGGTCGTACATCGCGCCGGGGCTGGTCAGCTTCTGCTGGGCCCGATCGGCCAGGGCCCGCATGAACTCCTGCTGCCGGCCGATGCGTCCGAGGTCGGAGCCGTCGCCGACGCCGTAGCGGGCGCGTACGTAGCCGAGGGCGTCCTCGCCCCGCACGGTCTGGCAGCCGGCGGGGATGTCGAGGCGGGCCTTCGCGTCATGGATCGCGGCCGTGGGGCAGACCTCCATGCCGTCGAGGGCGTCGACCATGCCCTTGAACCCCTGGAAGTCCACCGACACGTAGTGGTCGATGCGCAGTCCGGTGTTCTGCTCGACCGTCTTGACCGCGCAGGCGGCGGCGCCCGCGACCTCGCCGCCGGAGCCGCCGATCGCGAACGCCTCGTTGATCTTGGTGTGCTGAGGGGGCGAGGTGCTGCCGTCGCCGCGGTCGCACGCCGGCACCTTCACCCACGAGTCGCGGGGGAAGGACACCACGGTCGCCCATTTCCGGTTCGCCGCGAGATGAAGGACCATCAGCGTGTCGGACCGCATCGTGGTCGGATCCCTGCCGTACCGGGCATTGGCCCCGGCCCGGGAGTCGGAACCGACCACGAGGATGTTCTCGGAACCGGAACTCGAGTCGGGCGGGCGGTCGTCGCCGATCCTGCCGTCGACGTCCGCGGACCGGATGTTGCCCTGCAGGTCCCGGTAGACCCAGACGCCGGCAGCCGTGGCGACGGCGAGCAGTACCGCGAGCGCCGCCGCGCCCCTCGGCGTCCTCCGGCGGCGCCGGGCGGGGCGGTCCACCGGGCCCCCCTGCCGGGTCCGCTCCTGGATCCGTTCGTCGGCCGCCGCCGGCCGCCACCGGCCCGGCGTCGACGGGGGCCGCCGGGCAGTCGCGGAGGGCCGGGCCGACGCCCGGGGCCGCGTTCCCGCGGGAGGCGGCGGGGGCGTCGCGGGAGGGGGGCTTTTCGCCGGGGGCCGCCCGGGCGCATCGCTCACGTCGAAGTTCCTCCACTGCCCGGGCGGATCGGCGCCCGCCCGTCGTCGGCACGTGCTCTCGGCGGACGGCAAGGTCCAAGCACTGTACTTCCGTGTAGAAGGCATCGGGCCGCGACGACACCCGGGCGGCACAGGCCATGTGGGGCGCGGCGCCCGGCTGCGGCCCCGCCACTCCCCCTTCGGGGCAGTCGGACGGTGAACGTGAACACTGAGCCAGGTCTCAAGCCTTGCCATGTTCGGGGTCGTCCGCACGGAGCACGGCGGCGCGGCGACCGGCCGGGACGGCGACACCGGGAAGGACAGCCGCCCCACCCGTGCGGCCGCGGGTCGCCGGCCGGGCCCGCGGCAGCACGGGGAAGCACGGCATCAGGAAGTCGTAAAGACTGCCGTAACACGGCAATGAAATCCTCCCGGCACGCATGGGACCATGCGTCCATCGGGGCCTTCAAGGGTCAGGGGGGTGTGCTGGCATGGGTTTGTTTCTCGGTCTCGGCATCGTGGGCATCGTCCTGCTGGCGCTCTCACTCGTCCTCGACGGGGTGCTGGAAGGTTTCCTCGACGGTGTGCTGGACGGCCTGTTCGACGGCTGGCTCTCGCTTCCGGTGATCGCCGGCTTCGTCTCGATGCTCGGGTTCACCGGCGCGATCGTGCTGGGCACGACCGGCCTGGGCCCGACCGCCGCCACGGTGGCGGGAGTTCTCGCCGGCCTGCTCGCGGCCCGGCTGACCTGGCTGCTCAGCCGCGCGCTCATGCGGGACCGGAGCGCCGCCGCCCCACGGGGCGAGGACCTCCTCGGCACCGGAGGGTCCGTGGTGACGGCCATCCCGGCCGGCGGCTACGGCGAAGTGCTGCTGCGCGTGGCCGGTCAGCCCGTGAAGTTCGCCGCCAGGTCCGCCACGCCCGTCCCGCGGGGCGCGGAGGTCTGGGTGGAGGCCGCCCTGTCGGCCACCTCCGTCCTCGTACGCCCCGTCGAGCGCTGACGTTCCGTCCCGGCGCCCGACCCGTTCGACATTCACACCTGATCTGCCGCCCTCCGGGGGGCAGGGGGGAGCACCATGAGTCCAGTCGTCATCGCCGTGGTGGGAGTCGCCGTACTCCTCGTCCTGCTGGCCCTCGTCGTCATCACGCGGTACAAGGTCGCAGGCCCCAGTGAGGCGTTCATCATCACGGGCCGGCGCGGCAAGAAGGCCACCGATCCCGAGACCGGTCGGGTCTTCACCGACAACAGCGGCCAGAAGGTCGTCGTCGGCGGTGGCGTGTTCGTCGTGCCGTTCGTGCAGCAGAGGTTCACCCTCGACCTCTCCAGCCGGCACATCCCCGTCGCCGTCCGGGGCGCGGTCACGCTGCGCGGCATCAAGGCAAACCTGGAGGGCGTGGCGATCGTCAAGGTCGGCGGGAGCGAGGACTCGATCCGGGCCGCCGCCCAGCGCTTCCTCGTCCAGCAGGACGGGATCGTCGGCTTCACCCAGGAGGTGCTCTCCGGCGCGCTGCGATCCATCGTCGGCCGGATGTCGGTGGAGGACATCATCCGGGACCGGGCCGCCTTCGCCGGCCAGGTCGCGGAGGAGGCCGAGGCCAGCCTCTCGGGACAGGGCCTCGTGCTGGACGCGTTCCAGATCCAGGACATCACCACCGAGGGCTCCTACCTCGAGGACCTCGGACGCCCGGAGGCGGCGCGGGCCAAGCAGGAGGCCGACATCGCCGAGGCGGTGGCCCGGCGGGCGTCGGAGCAGGCGCGGCTGAAGGCCGAGGAGGAGATCGCCGTCGCGCAGCGGACGTTCGCCCTCAAGCAGGCCGAGATCAAGGCGGAGACGGACGAGGCGGCCGCGAAGGCCGCCGCGGCGGGGCCGCTCGCCGAGGCCGACCGGCAGCAGGAGATCCTCAGCCAGCAGGAGAAGGTCGCGGAACGCCGGGCGGCCCTGACCGACAGGGAACTCGACACACAGGTCCGCAAGCCCGCAGACGCGGCCCGCTACCAGGCCGAGCAGGAGGCCGAGGCCCGTCGTGTCGCCCTGGTGAAGCAGGCCGAGGCCGACGCGCAGCGCGCCCGACTGACCGGTGAGGGCGAGAAGGCGCACCGCGCTGCGCTCGCCGACGCGGTCCGCATCGAGGGCGAGGCGGAGGCCGCGGCGATCGCCGCCAAGGGGTCCGCCGAGGCGGAGGCCATGCAGAAGAAGGCCGACGCCTTCGAGCGGTACGGCGACGCCGCGGTGCTGCAGATGCTCGTCGAGGTACTGCCGCAGGTGGTCGGCAAGGCCGCGGAACCGCTCGGCGCCATCGACAAGATGACCGTCATCTCCACCGACGGCGCCGGCAAGCTGCCGCGGGCCGTGGCGGACAACGTCGCCCAGGGCCTGGAACTCCTGGGTTCCACGACGGGGGTCGACCTCGCCGAGCTGCTGCGGGGCATCACGCAGAAGGGCCCGAAGCAGGAGACCGGCAGGACCGCGGAGAACGGGGCGGTCGAGATCACCGGCTAGCGCGGGCAGTCACCGCGGGCGGGACCGAGGGCCGGGGAGCATCGTGCTCCCCGGCTTTCCCTCACGGCGGTCCTGGTCCTGCGATCGCGGCCCGCCCGCAGGGTCAGCCCGGGGGCACCCGGCCGGGTCCGACGGGATCGCGTACGCCGGGGAGCATCGGCAGCGGCGAGTTCCCCGAACATCTCCCTGCCGAGCCCAGGTCGGGTTCGCTGCGACCAGGTCACCGCGTGGCCTCGGCCACGGCCCGGCCGGGGAGGAGGGCGAGGAGCTGTCGCGTGTGGCCGGGCAGTTCTGCCTCCGCCAGTCCGGTGACGATGTCGCGCAGCGGCATGGGCTGATCCGCCAGGAGGGTGCCGTTGGACAGGAGCCGGGCGGGTGCCGGGGTACTGAGCTCGGCGTCGCTGAGCGCCGCACCTGCGGCGAGTGCGCACAGGGCGGCTGCCTGGCCGCGGATGCGGTCCCGCAGCCCGGCGTTGCCGCCGGCGTGCGCGATGGTTCGCTCGATGGTCCAGGCGTCGAGGGCGATGCGGTTGTCGTACGTCGTGTTGGCCCCCGCTGCGACGCTCGCGACGGCGGCGATCGTGGCGGCGCTGACGAGGGAGACGTGCGCAAGGATCTGGTCGGCGTTCCACTCCCCGTCCGGCGGGGCGGGGCTGGGGTCGTCGGCATTGGCCACGGTGGCGGCGGCGTCGAGCAGTGCCTGGTAGGCGTCCTGGAGCGGGGTCGCGTCCAGCATGTCTTGCACCTTTCCGTGCGGGCGGGCGTCATGCGCAATGAAGACCAGGGGCGCGAAGGAGCGCCTCAGGTGTGGGCGGGGGACATCTCCCAGGGCGCCTGCGGCAGGACCTCGCCGGTCTCCAGCATCGACTTGAGGTTCGCCAGCACGGCCGGCCAGCCGGCCGAGATGCCGCGCAGCATCTCCCGGTCGGGGAGGTTCTCGTGGGTCACGGTGAGACGCACGATGTCCTGATGCGGTTCGACGAGGAAGGTGACGACAGACGGCTCTCTCGGCGATCCGGTATCGGGGGCGTCGTCAAAGGTGACGACCAGCCGGGTCGGGGGCTCGGACTCCAGGACGCGGCCCACCACGTCGATCCGGCCCGACCCGTCGGCTCGCCGGTGTTCCCAGGCTGAGCCAGGCTGCCAGTCGGAGACGTTGGCGTGTCCCCAGTAGCGCGCTGTCAGGTCGGCGTCGGTGAGGGCCTGCCACACCTGCTCCGCACCGGCGCGGATGTAGGTGACGTATACGTAGTCCGGCACCGGTGTGGGTGCGTCCGTCATGGTGTACTCCTCTGCCTGGTGCTTGATGGCGCTGATCGCTTGCAGGCGGGGTCTGTCGAAGCCGGAGATCCAGCGCTCCTCGATCTCGTGGATCGGGGCCGGGTTGAGGTAGTGCAGCCGCTCCCGGCCGCGCCGTACCACGGTGACGAGGTTGGCGCGCACGAGCACGTCCAGGTGCTGCGTCGCCGACTGGCGCGCCATGTCGAGGCGCTCGCACAGTTCGCGGAGCGTCTGCCCGTTGTGCTCGCGCAGCCGGTCGAGCAGGAGCCGCCGGGTGGGATCGGCCAGCGCCTTGAACACCGAGTCCATCGCCGTAGCTTCGAGGCTCACATCAACATTATGCAGGCATTCACCTGCCTATCGTCAAGCGGCGGGCCGGCCCGGCCGAGCGCAGCGAAGGAGCCGTGCGGGCGCCTCATCACCCCCGCACGTCTGCGACGAGGACGCGGTGCACACCGAGGCCCGCACGGCGTGCGCAGCCGCCCGCGAGCGCGATGTTCATACGGCGGGCGGGTGGCGGTCCACGACCACCGCGACGAGGGCGCCCACGAGGACCGCCCAGGCCACCGCACCGGGGCCGGCGTGCCGCCAACCCACGAGACCGAGCACGACCGCCGTCACGGCCCCCGCGGTCACGGCCCGGAGGTTGGAGACGAACGCCCACCGGGCACGGGCGCTCCCCGGGTCCCGCAGCTCCGCCAGGGCGGCCCTGATCACGAATACGGCGGCCACGACGGCGACGGTCAGAAGCGAGGCGGCGCCGTCCACACGGTTCCTCCCTCACATTCCGTCGATGACGTGGAGGGGCAACGCGTGACCGGGCGCGGAGGGTTCCCGCATCCGTGTCGCCGCCCGCTGCCGTCGGTCTCGGGCGCTTCCCGGACCGCAGACCGGCGCCTGCGGAGCCCGGGGACGGCAGGCGGAGTGGTCGTCGTGCGCCGGAGTCCAAGTGCCCGGCGGAAGGCCGGGACCGCCGTTGGTGCGGTCGTCGTTCACCGGGGAGGAGGGCCTCGAAGGGACCCGCCGTTGGGAGCGGACGCGTCCTACCGCATCCGGGGCCCGAGAAGTTCCGCCAGACCACGGCGCGTGGCCGCGACGACCACGCGGTCACCGGGGCGCAGCAGGTGTCCCGGGTGGAGGTCGAAGAGCAGGCCGCCGGCGTGGTGCGTCCCGTCGTCGGGCGGGGCGGCGGAGAGGTCCGGAAGCCGGTCGCCCGGTGCCGTCATGTCCAGGGCGAGCACCCGCCATCTGCCCGGACTGACCGCTTCTGCGATGGTGTGGCCCTCCAGCTGCGGAAGGTCGGCCACTTCGAGTGCGGCGAAGAGGAGCACCCGTCGCTCGACGGAGACGGCCCCGAGCACCTGACGGCCCATCATGGCACCGGCGAAGGCGGGGGCGGAGAGCGACGTCACGCTCCTGCTGCGGGTGAGCGCCCCGGGATGCGCGGCACGCAGCGTCCGGTAGACGGCGGTGGCGAAGTCGTCGTCGTACAGCCGGAGTGCCACCCGGAGGTCGGAGGCGATCGAGCGCGCGTAGAGGGCGGCTTCGAGATTGGTGGTGTCGGAGCTGGTGAGGGCGAGCAGCGCGTGCGCCCGGTGGGTCCTGGCGGCTTCGAGCACGCCCTCCTGCGTGACGTCCCCGATGATCACGGGCACGCGCAGCCGACGGGCGAGGGCCACGCCACGCGCCTCGGGGTCGTTCTCGACGCAGACGACCGGCGTGCCCAGTTCACGCAGCCGGCCGAGGACACGGGTGCCGACCTTGCCGAGGCCCAGCAGGACGACGTGCCCGGTCAGACCGCGTGGGGGACGGCGCAGTGCGGTCGCCGAACGGAAGGAGCTGAGCGCTTCCAGTACGGCGGCGACGAGCAGGGGCAGCAGGAGGAGTCCCACGAGCCCGGTCAGCAGTTGCAGGACCTGGCGGTCGGGCTCCTCGTCGACCGCGGGGTCGTTGATGGAGAAGAGGTCGAGGAGCGTGATGTAGGCGGCGTGGAGCGGGTGGCCGCCCCCGGTGAGCCAGGACGCGACGGCCAGGGCGGTGACGGCCGCGCCGACGCCCGCGAACGACCAGCGCACCCGACGGGAGAAGAGCTCCCGGAACGGCAGTGCGGGGCCGCTCAGACGGCTGCCGGGCCCGGCCTCCGGGCCGGTGACGGCTTCGAGCACGATCCTCCCGCGGCCGGTCGCCGCGGCCACGGCCCCGTCGCCGGGCAGCAGCAGCGGTCCGGCGGAACCGCTGCCGTCGGTTCCCTCCACGCCGGCGGGGTCGCTGCTGGTGGAGGACAGCAGCGCCAGGGTGCACAGACCCCGGTCCGCGGTCCCACCGTGTCCCGGCGGTGGCCTCTCGGCGGTGCGCAGAAGCAGTCCGCCGGCTTGGACGATCTTGCTGGTTCCGGTGACGGCGGTCGCGGCGAGTGCCGGAGCGGCGGTGTCGGCGTCCGAGAGGACGGTGGTGGAGGAGTCGATGTCGTCGGCGTCCATCCCGGGTACGGCGAGGGCGGCCGCCTGGTCGAGCAGCTGCTCCAGGTGCTGGCCGAGCTTGCGGTTGTAGAGGCGGATGACCAGACGCAGGCGGGGGTTCAGCCGGCGGGCGGTGAGCGCGGCGCGGATGTTGGTCTCGTCGTCCTCGTGCACCAGGGCGAGCGCCTGCGCGGTCTCGACCCCGGCGTCCCGGAGCGCGACGTCGTCGGGATCGTCCGTCTCCCTGACGGACACGGACACCTCCTCCGGTCGGCCGGCTCCGTCGTTCACGGCCGCACGACCCGCTCCCGTACGGACGATGCCCGCCGACACCCTGCCGAGGAGGGCGAGGGCCCGGCCGCCGGACGGAGCGTCCGCGTCTGCGGGCGGGCTCGTGGACGAGCGGCTGGGCGGGACGAGGAGCGTCACCTGCTGCCGGTAGACATCGCGGAGTTCGGCGGCGAGCCGATGGGCGAGGGCGTCGTCTCCGCTGACGAGCATGTGGCCCGCGGCGGGCCGCGCCTGGTGAGGAATGGGATGCACATGCCATACATTGCCGTGCCGTTCCCACGCGGCGCACCTCAACACGGCGGCGGATCGGGTCCGTTGGCCTGCCCGGGGCGTCCCCGCGCGGGCCGGACCGTCGAGTGCGGTCGTGACGGAAGTCTTACGTCCTGGCGTGGGAGCGGGCAGGCGGTGGAGGCGCCCCCTAGCGTCGGCGGCATGCGCGTACTCGTCACAGGAGGCGCCGGCTTCATCGGCGCGCAGATCGTCTCGGCACTCATCGCGCGGGGCCACGAACCGGTGGTCCTGGACGCCTTGCTGCCCACCGCGCACCACGGGCCTCCGTCGCCGCCGGAGACCGGGTTCGTGCACGGAGACGTCCGCGACACGACGGTTCTCGCCGCGGTCCTGAACGGCGTGGACGCGATCTGCCACCAGGCGGCCATGGTGGGGCTCGGCAAGGACTTCGCCGATGCCCCGGGCTACGTGAGCTGCAACGACCTGGGGACGGCGACGCTCCTCGCCGCGGCCGCTGAGGCACGGGTGCGCCAGGTGGTGCTGGCGGGTTCGATGGTGGTGTACGGGGAGGGGCGTTACGCATGCCCCCGCCACGGAGAGGTGCGGCCGGGGCCGAGGTCGGCGGCCGATCTGGCGGCGGGCCGCTTCGAGCCGCCGTGCCCGCGGTGCGGCGCCGCACTGACCCCGGGCCTCGTCGACGAGGACGCCCCGTGCGACCCGCGCAACGTGTACGCCGTGACGAAGCTGACGCAGGAGCACCTGACGGCCGCCTGGGCACGTGCGACGGACGGCAGGGCCGTTTCTCTCCGCTACCACAACGTCTACGGGCCGGGGATGCCCCGGGACACCCCGTATGCGGGAGTGGCCTCCTTCTTCCGGTCGGCGCTGGCCCGGGGCGAGGCGCCCCGCGTGTTCGAGGACGGGGCCCAGCGAAGGGACTTCGTCCACGTCCGGGACGTCGCCGAGGCGAACGTCGTGGCCCTGGAGGCGGTCGCGGAACGGGAGGCGGGCGTTCTCACCGCCTACAACACGGGCAGCGGGGACCCCCGCACCGTCGGTGAGATGGCGGCGGCACTGGCGGCCGTGTGCGGCGGGCCCGAGCCGGTCGTCACCGGTGAGTTCAGGCTGGGGGACGTCCGGCACATCACGGCGGACTCACGCAGATTGCGGCGCGACCTCGGCTGGTCGGCCCGCACGGGATTCCGCGCGGGCATGGCCGAGTTCGCCCGCGCGGCGCAGCGCGCACCCGGCGCCGCGCACACCGCCGGCGCTCCGCCGTCCTGACTTCCGAGGCCCGGGAGCGCGAAGGGGCCGGGCGCGGCGGCGAGCAGGGCGGGGTGCGTTGGGGACCGGGCCTCGGCGACACGCCGGGGTGACCGACGTGCGTCGGCTGCCGGCATCCACACGCGGTCCTGCCGGCTGCGGCGCGGGCGACCCGCCCGACAGCGCAACTGCCCCGCCTGCCCGAGGCGGGCCGGGCGATGTGCGGATCCACACCCCGCCCGGCAGGGCCCCCGCGCCCGCGTACGCACGGGCGGACGGCCGGGGCGCGTGCGCCCGCCTCCCGCACGGTCCCCGAACGCCACCGGGGCAGGCCCGCGGCTCCGCCACCGGTCGGCGACGGCGCACGGCAACCGCGCGCCGTCGAGTCCGGCCAGGACGGCGACCCGCTCCGACCTTTCGCGCGGGCGCCGGTCCGGGACCGGCCGCTGCCGGTACGCGGAACACCGCGCCGGGGTCCCGGGACCCCGGCGGGGCCGGATCCGACGCTCACGCGGCCCGGCGACGTCGCGCCGCGGACGCCTCCCGGAACCCGCACCGCGACCGGCCACAAGAACACCACCGCCAGCGACACCGCCGGGCCGCCGCCCCCGACGCGGACACCACCGGCAGCGGCGCGGAACACCCGGTCACGGCATCGCTCCGCTCCGGCCCGCGGGCCGGGGCACCGGGCGGGAAGGGCGGCGGGCGGGGTGCGTTCCGGCGGCACGGTACGGCACCGCTGCTCACGGAGGATGACGTCCGCGTTTCGTAAGGGGTCGATGTCCGCTTTGTTCGCCGCCGATTCGTACGGTGAAAGTCGTGACCACTGACGTCGTACTTCCCTGTCTGAACGAGGCCGGGGCGCTGCCCTGGGTCCTCGAACGCGTTCCCGCCGGATGGCGCGCCATCGTCGTCGACAACGGCTCCACGGACGGTTCCGCCGGAATCGCCGGGGAGTTGGGGGCGACCGTCGTGCGCGAGGAACGGCGCGGCTTCGGGGCGGCCTGCCACGCGGGGCTGCTGGCCGCGGAGGCGGACATCGTGTGCTTCTGCGACTGCGACGCGTCCCTGGATCCCGCACTCCTCGTCCCCTTCGTCCGTGCCGTGGCGGAGGGCGAGGCGGACCTGGTGCTGGGGCGGCGACGGCCCGCCGGCCGGGGTGCCTTCCCGGCGCACGCCCGCGCGGGGAACCTCGCGCTGTCCTGGATGCTGCGCCGGCGGACCGGTCTGAGGCTCCACGATCTGGGCCCGCTCCGGGCGGCGCGCCGCGAGGAGCTGCTGGAGCTGGGTCTGACGGACCGTCGCAGCGGCTATCCGCTGCAGATGGTGGTGCGCGCCGCGGACGCCGGCTGGCGGGTGCGGGAGGAGGACGTGCCCTACCTGCCCAGGACAGGGAAGTCGAAGGTGACCGGAACCTGGCGGGGCACCTGGCAGGCGGTGCACGACATGCGCCGGGTGCTGGGCGAGGCCGGTGGTGCACGGTGACCACACTTCTCGTCATCGCCAAGGAACCGGTACCGGGCCGGGTGAAGACACGGCTGTGCCCTCCCTTCAGCCCGGCGCAGGCGGCGCTGCTCGCCGAGGCCGCGCTCGCCGACACCCTTGCGGTGGTCGCCGGACTTCCCGCGGAGCGGCGCGTGCTCGTCCTGGACGGGACCGCCCGCGACTGGCTGCCGTCGGGCTTCGACGTGGTGCCCCAGGGCACTGGCCGGCTCGACGAGCGGCTGGCCGCGGCGTTCGCCCTGTGTGCGGGTCCGGCGCTGCTGGTCGGGATGGACACCCCGCAGCTCTCGGCGGACCTCCTCGCTCCTGTGCTCGCGCCGCGGGCGTGGCACGAGCACGACGCCTGGTTCGGGCCCGCGGCCGACGGCGGGTTCTGGGCGCTGGGACTGGCCGCACCGGACCCGGAACTGCTGCGCGGAGTACCGATGTCCGTGCCCGGGACCGGGGCCGCGCAGCGTCGCCGGCTGGTCGACGCCGGACTGCGCGTGGGCGACCTGCCGGCCCTGCGCGACGTGGACACCGCGGCGGACGCGCGGCTGGTGGCCCGGGAGGCGGCGGGAAGCCGGTTCGCGGCCGTGTACGCCCGGCTGGTCCCGGCGTCCGCCGTACCGGACCGCGCGGACCGGTCCCGGACGCGGCCCGGCGCCGCGCGGCCCGGAGACGGTCCTTCGCCGGCGGGTCCGCGATGACGTCGACCGCGTGGCGCGCCGACCCCTACACGGACGCGCTGCGCACCGGCCGCGGGCCGCTCTTCCTGCGTCGTCGCGACGGGTGGCTCCTGCCCCTGGAAGTGGAGCGCTGGTGCGAGGGACCCGATCCGGCCGATCTCACCGTGCTGCGGCGCTGCCACGGACCCGTCCTGGACATCGGCTGCGGTCCCGGACGGCTCGTCGTCGCGCTCGGGGCGAGCGGACGCCGCGCCCTCGGCATCGACGTGAGTCCGGAGGCGGTGGCCCGGACCGTCCGGGCGGGCGGAACGGCCCTGCTCCGGTCGGTCTTCGAGCCGGTGCCCGACGAGGGCCGCTGGGGAACGGCTCTGCTGATCGACGGCAACATCGGCATCGGCGGAGACCCGGCCGCGCTCATGCGGCGCGTGTCCGAGGTAACCGCCCCCGGAGCGGTGCTGATAGCCGAGACGTCCGCGGAGGACGCGGACGCCGACGAACGCGTCGAGGTCACCGTCGTCAACGGCAGGGGGGAACGCGGGGCCCCGTTTCCCTGGGCGCGCCTCGGGGCCCGCGCCCTGTGCGAGCACGCGGCGGGCGCCGGCTGGACCCCGGCAGGGCAGTGGACGGCGGCCGGACGCGGCTTCGTCGAGCTGCGCGGCCCCGCTCAGCGTCGCGGGGACTGACGCGCCCGCCTGCCGTCGTCCTCGGTGTGGCGCGGCCTGCGGCGAAGCCACCGGACGAGGAGGACCAGGCAGGCGGCACCGGCGACCGCTCCCAGCACGATCACCAGGTTCCGTCCGTAGGGCAGGGGCAGGGCCGACGGATTGGGCGGGGTGCCGGGGCGGAGCAGCAGCGGCAGTGTGATCAGCACCAGCGAGCCGCCCACGACGAGCGCCCCGCGCACCACCCCCCGGGCGGGCAGGGCGGCGACCAGCATCCCCGCACCGAGGACCAGCGGAGCGAGCACCGCGTCGTGCAGTACGAGCGCTCCCCCCAGCCACACCACGACTCCCCAGGCGTCGCGGGCGGAGAGGACCAGCCCCGTGCCCACGGCCATCAGCACCACCCCCAGACCTCCGGCGGCGTACCGGAGCAGCGCGGGGCCCGGACGCCGGGGCATCACAGGACCTCCAGCCGGGTGACCCATTTCGTCTGCAGCACACCGGGGCGGTTCGGGGCGATGATGCGTGCCGGGAAGCCGTGGTCGGCCGACAGCACCTGGCCGTTGAGGGTCAGGGCCAGGAGGGTCAGCGGGTCGTGGGCGTACTCGCGGCCCATCTCCATCACGCGGTAGGCGCCGCGCACCTCCATCGAGATCACGCGCAGCCCCGCGTCCGGGGCGGCACCCGCGCGCTCCAGGAGGTCCCGGACCCGTACGCCTCCCCAGTGCGCCGAGGCGCTCCATCCCTCCACGCAGGCGATCGGCAGTACGGCCTCGGCCTGCGGAAGTGCCCGCAGCTCGTCCAGGGTGAGCGTGCAGCGGCGCGGCCCCAGCACCTCCAGGCGCCAGTCCCGGACCATCGCGGCGGTGACGCCCGCGGCGGCGGCCGTCCGGTTCACCGGCAGCCCCTGCGGGCCGATCCCGGGATGTCTCGGTGCCAGCAGATCGAGTCTCTTCAGCGGGGTGAACGCCTGACCGACGGTGGTGAGGGTCACGGCGGTGACCGCCGCGCCGACGGCCACGAGCAGCGACCTGCGGTCCGGGGCGTCGGCCGGCGGCAGGGTGAGCGTGCCGGGCGACCTGCGACTCCAGTGGTCCCTGATCTCGGGCGCCTTGACGGCCACGTGCAGCAGCACCGCTCCGGCGAGCAGCCAGGCGACGGCGAAGTGGACCGGTACGAACGAGAACGGCCACGGATACCACTCGGCGATGTTCAGCAGCCCGGTGAACAGCTGGAACACGGCCGCCGCGACCAGGACCCCCACCGAGAGCCGTTCCAGGCCGTGCTTCAGGGAACGCACCGGCGGCCACACCCAGAGCCGCGGGTACACCGCCCAGAGCTTCGCCAGCAGCAGCGGGACGGCCGCCAGGCCGGAGGCGACATGGAGCCCCTGGGTCAGCCGGTAGCCCCACACCGGCCGCGGCGGCAGTTCGTTGGCGAGCCATCCGGGCGGGTGCTGCAGGTAGTGGCTGATGAGGCCGGTGAGGAAGCACACGGCGATCGCCGCGCCGAGCCAGCGGCCGATCGCCGTGGCCGTTCGGGCGTCGTGGAGTCTGCCGGAGAAGGACGGTGGCCGTAGTCGCGGTCTCATGTGTCCATGAGACCGCCGGGACGGCCCGGACGGCGGCTCGGACACCTTACGAAACGCGGACGGCGCATCCGGCGTACCGTTCCGGCGTGCGCAGCGCTGCCAGGCTGGGCGCCATGACCAGCCGACGCACCGCCGTGACCGTCCTGCTCCTCGCCGGCCTCGTCGCCGTGCTCGTCGGCACCGTGCGCGCGGACGACTACCACTCCGCCCCCGGGCGTCTCTCCCTGTGGTACGGGGCCGCCTGGCTGCTCTTCGCGGCGGGTGTGTGGGTGCTGCGGAAGGTCCCGGACCGGACCGCGGTGGTGCTCGTCATGGCCGGCGCGGTCGCCGTCGCCGCGACGGGTCTGGTCGCACCGCCGCGCACCAGCACCGACTCCTACCGCTACGCCTGGGACGGGCGGGTGCAGGCCGCCGGGATCTCTCCGTACGACCACGTGCCCGCTGCCCCCGAACTCCTGCCGCTGCGCGACGCCTGGCTCTTTCCCGAGGGCCGTGCCGCCTGCGCCGGGCCCGACCGTGCGCCCGTGGACGACGGCGTGTGCACCCGGATCAACCGGCCCCGGGTGAACACCGTCTACCCGCCGGTCGCGGAGGGCTACTTCCTCCTGGTGGAGACCCTGTCGCCGGACGGCGCGCGGCACAAGCCGCTGCAGACCGGCGGGGCACTGCTCTCGGTCGCCACCGCGGCCACGCTGCTGCTGTTGCTGCGTCGCCGCGGTGCGCCGTGGCGAGCGGCGTACTGGGCCTGGTGCCCGGCGGTGCCCGTCGAGGCCGTGAACAACGCCCACGTCGACGTCCTCGGCGTGCTCTTCTCCGTCGCCGCCCTGGCCGCCGTCGTCCGGCACAGGGCGGCGGGCGGGGTCCTGCTGGGCGTGGCCGTCGCGACGAAGCTGCTGCCCGCCGTGCTGATCCCGGGCGCGCTGTCCGGTGTGCGGCGGGCCCGGGACGCCCTGGCCGTACTGCTGCCCGCGGCCGGTGTGATCGCCGTGCTCTATCTGCCGTACGTGCTGGTGTCGCGGGGCTCGGTCCTCGGTTTCCTCGGCGGCTACGTCCGGGAGGAGGGTTACGACGACGCCTCCGCCAGGAACCGCTATGCGCTGCTGCGGCTGCTCCTGCCGGACGACTGGACGCTGCCGGTCGTGGCCGCGGCGATGCTGGCCGTCGTGGCGTACGTGGTCCTCCGCGGGGATCCGGAACGGCCGTGGAGCGGTGCCCTGGTGGTCACGGGAACCGCCTTCCTGCTCATGACGCCCGGCTATTCCTGGTACGCGCTGCTCCTCGTCGCCCTGGTCGCCCTCGACGGCCGCTGGGAATGGCTCGGCATCGCCGTCGCCGGAGCGGCGAAGTACGTCACCGGCCCCGCCTTCCCCGGGCACGGCGACACCGTGGGCACCATCGCCTACGCGACTGCTGCGGCCGCCGTCCTCGCCGGGTGGGCGCTGCGCGGGCGGGCCGTACGTGGCCGGCCCTCAGCGACACCTCCGGCCGGCCTTCCGGCCTCCACGGAGCCGTCGGGAGACAACGGCAGGAGCGCCTGACCCGGCGCGCCCCTCCTGACGGGGCGCCGGGCAGCGGTCCGAGCGCGGACACGACGGCGTGACGGCAGGTGCCGGGGACGCCGTGGGGCGGCCCGGCACCTGCCGTGACGGGGAGGAGCCGCGTCAGCTCTTCAGCGGCACGATCGCGGTGGGGGCGTGGCCCGGCTCCGTCGCGATCTCCTCGAACTCGGTGACGTCGCTGATGTCCGCGGTCCGGCTCATCGCGATGTTGGTGATCCGTTCCAGGATCGCCTCGACGACGACCGGCACCCGGTGCTCGGCGGCGAGCTTCCGGGCCTGCTCGAAGGCCGCACCGAGTTCGCTCGGGTCGGTGACGCGGATCGCCTTGCAGCCGAGCCCCTCGGCGACCTTGACGTGGTCGACCCCGTAGACGCCCAGCTCCGGGGAGTTGATGTTCTCGAACTCCAGGTTGACCTGGAAGTCGAGGTCCAGGCCGAGCTGCGCCTGCCGGATCAGGCCCAGGTAGGAGTTGTTCACGAGGACGTGGACGTACGGGATCCTGTGCTGCGCGCCGACCGCCAACTCCTCGATGAGGAACTGGAAGTCGTAGTCGCCGGAGAGGGCGACGACCGGGGTGCCGGGGTCGGCCGTGGCCGCGCCCAGGGCTGCCGGGATGGTCCAGCCCAGCGGGCCCGCCTGACCGCAGTTGATCCAGTGGCGCGGCCGGTAGACGTGCAGCATCTGGGCGCCGGCGATCTGGGAGAGGCCGATGGTGGTGACGTAGCGCGTCTCCGGTCCGAAGGCCTTGTTCATCTCCTCGTAGACGCGTTGCGGCTTCATGGGGATGTCGTCGAAGTGGGTACGCCGCTGGAGGGTGGTCCTGCGCTCCTGTGTGGAGGCGGCCCACGCGGAGCGGTCGGGCAGCCTTCCGGCCGCCTTCAGCTCCTTGGCGACCTCCACGAAGAGCCGCAGCGCGGCCCCGGCGTCGGAGGTGATTCCGTAGTCGGGGGCGAAGATCTTGCCGATCTGGGTGGGCTCGATGTCGACGTGGACGAACTTCCGGCCGCGGGTGTAGACGTCGAGCTTGTAGCCGGTGTGACGGTTGGCCCAGCGGTTGCCGATGCCGAGGACGAAGTCGGACTCCAGGAAGTTCGCGTTGCCGTAGCGGTGGGAGGTCTGCAGGCCGACCATGCCGGCGTTGAGCTCGTGGTCGTCCGGGATCGTGCCCCAGCCCATCAGGGTCGGGACGACCGGGGTGCCGGTGACCTCGGCGAACTCGACCAGCAGAGCGGATGCGTCGGCGTTGATGACGCCGCCGCCGGCGACGATCAGTGGACGCTCCGCCTCCAGGAGGAAGGAGAGCGCCTTCTCGATCTGGGCGCGGGTCGCGGCGGGCTTCCAGACCGGAAGCGGCTCGTACGTCTCGGGGTCGAACTCGATCTCGGTGAGCTGGACGTCGATCGGCAGGTCGATGAGGACCGGGCCGGGGCGGCCGGAACGCATCAGGTGGAAGGCCTGCTGGAAGACACCGGGGACCTGCGCGGCCTCCAGGACGGTGGTGGCGGCCTTGGTGACCGGCTTGGCGATCGACGCGATGTCGACGGCCTGGAAGTCCTCCTTGTGGATCACGTTCGTCGGCGCCTGACCGGTGATGCACAGGATCGGAATCGAGTCACCGATGGCGGAGTAGAGACCGGTGATCATGTCGGTGCCGGCGGGACCCGACGTGCCGATGCAGACACCGATGTTGCCCGGCTCGGCGCGGGTGTAGCCCTCGGCCATGTGCGAGGCGCCCTCGACATGGCGGGCGAGGGTGTGGTCGATACCGCCACCCTCCTTGAGTGCCTTGTAGAAGGGGTTGATCGCCGCGCCCGGCACACCGAATGCGTGGCTGACGCCTTCACGCTTGAGGATCTCAACAGCCGCTCGGGCGGCGGTCATACGGGGCATGGAGTGCTCCTGCTTCGGCCTGGCGGATCGGGCTCTGTCGCGCCACCTGAGAGCGTCGATTCCGTGCTGGTTCCCTGATCGTCTTCCGCAGCCTCGCGGCTTCTTCCGCAATACGGAAGACATCTTCTACTATTCGGAAGTAATGTAGGTGGCGTGCCGGACAGCGTCAAGGGAGGGGCGGGCCGCCGATGGCCGAACTCCCTCCCCATGGGGTCGCGGTTGGTGGACGATGGAGCACGAGGCGTGCCCGGAAGCGCCGAAGGGGGACGGACATGGGAGATCACGTACCGGTGCGCTGCCCGGTGTGCCGCCGCTCGCACACGTTCGCGTCGCCGGTCTATCCCTGTGCCTGCGGGGCGCCACTGGCACCGCCCCTGCTGCACGGGGCACCGGCCGAACCGATCCGCCACCGCACCTGGACCGACGACTGGGTCACCGTGCGCTGCCTGGCGTGCGGGCGACAGGACCAGTGGCCGCAGCCGGAGCTCGGCTGCCCCTGCGGCACGGTGCTGCGGATCCCCGTACGACCGGTGACCGCCACTCCGGAGTCGTCGGAGGGCGCGGCCGCGGCGCACCGGACCACGACCGCCGCGTCGGGCGCCGGCGGCACCTTCGCGGCCTCCGGGACCGGCGGGCCGGGTGGGGTGGGCGACCCGGACGGACCCGGCGCCTCCGGCTCGGGCATCTTCGCCTCCCGGGAGGCCCGGCCCACGGACACGGCCGGTCCGGTCGTCCCGCCCGCCAAGACCCCGCTGCCGTCCGGCTCCGCGGAAGGGACGGCGGAGGACCGCCCCCTCTCCGAGCCGCCGCACACCGCTCCGGCGCCCCGCCCCGCCTTCCGTCCGGTCACGATCCGCACGGCACGCGACGCGGTCACGGCCGCCGCCCTCTATCTGCGCTGGCTGGGGTTCCAACAGGTCGTCCAGCCCGAGGAGCGGACCACGTCCGGCATCGACCTGCGCGCGCGGGGACTGGTCGCCCAGGTGGACCCGACCACCCGGCCCGTCACCCTGCGCGCGGTGGAATGCCTCTGGCTGAACGGGCTGAGCTCCTCGGCCAGGAGCCTCGTCTTCTCGCTCGCCGGCTACTCCGCGGACGCCCGTGCACGCGCGGACGACCTCGGAATCCCCCTGTTCGTCATGGATCTCACGGGCGCGCCCGAGCCGGTGAACGGCCCGGCGAGGGACCTGATCTCCACGGGCGCCTGACCGGGCCGCCCGGAGCCGACGGCCGGGGATTCGGGGCTCAGCGTCCGTACCTCGTACGCAGTTCCACCTTCCGCACCTTCCCGCTGACGGTCATCGGGAAGGTGTCGAGGATCTCCAGCCGCCGGGGGATCTTGTAGTGGGCGAGCCGTTCGTGGCAGAACGCGGTGACGTCCTCCAGCGTCGGCGGATCGGCCGGGTCCCGGGGAATGACGCAGGCCAGGATCTCCTCGCCGTACCTCTCGTCCGGGACGCCGACCACCTGGACGTCCGCGACCTTGGGGTGGCCGTACAGGAACTCCTCGATCTCGCGCGGATAGACGTTCTCCCCACCACGGATGATCATGTCCTTGATCCGTCCGACGATCCGGACGTATCCGTCCTCGCGGATCACGGCGAGGTCTCCCGTGTGCATCCAGCGTCCGGCGTCGACCGCCTCGGCGGTCTTCTCCGGCTCGTTCCAGTAGCCGAGCATCACGCTGTACCCGCGGGTGCACAGCTCCCCCGCCTCGCCCCGGGGAACGGTGACCCCGCTGACCGGGTCGACCACCTTGACCTCGAGGTGCGGGAGCACCCGGCCGACGGTGCCGGTGCGCCGCTCCAGGTCGTCCTCGCGCCGGGTCTGGGTGGACACCGGGGAGGTCTCCGTCATCCCGTAGCAGATCGACACCTCCGCCATGTTCATCTCCGAGACGACCCGTTTCATCACCTCCACCGGGCAGGGGGAGCCGGCCATGATGCCGGTGCGCAGCGAACTCAGGTCGTACGTCGCGAAGTCCGGGAGGTTCAGTTCGGCGATGAACATCGTGGGGACGCCGTAGAGCGAGGTGCAGCGCTCCTGCTGCACCGCGCGAAGCGTTGCGGCCGGGTCGAAGGAGGGCGCCGGGATGACGATGCAGGCACCGTGCGTGGTGGCCCCGAGGTTGCCCATGACCATGCCGAAGCAGTGGTACAGCGGCACGGGAAGGCACACCCGGTCCTGCTCGGTGTAGGCGATCATCTCGCCCACGAAGTAGCCGTTGTTGAGGATGTTGTGGTGGGAGAGGGTCGCCCCCTTCGGGAATCCGGTGGTGCCCGAGGTGTACTGGATGTTGACCGGGTCGTCGCAGGACAACTCCGCTGCGCGGACGTCCAGTTCGTCCGGCCCGACGGCGGACGCCGACGACACCAGTGCGGTCCAGCTGTCGTCGCCGACGTAGTGCACCGACCGCAGCGCCGGGCAGTTGCCGCGGACCTCCTCGACGATCGCGCGGTAGTCGCTCGACTTGTGGGAGAGCGAGGCGACCAGCAGGGAGATCCCCGACTGGTTCAGCACGTACTCCACCTCGTGGGCGCGGTACGCGGGGTTGATGTTCACCATGATCGCGCCGATGCGTGCCGTGGCGTACTGGACGAGCACCCATTCCGGGCAGTTCACCGCCCAGATGCCGACCCGGTCGCCCTTGGCGACCCCGCGTGCGAGCAGGGCCCGGGCCAGCTCGTCGACGTCCGCGCCGAACTCCGCGTATGTCCAGCGGCGTCCGGACGGGACATCGACCAGCGCCTCCCGCTCCGGGTGCGCCTCGATCACCCGGGCCAGGCTGCGGCCGATCGTGTCGCCCAGCAGCGGGAGGGCACCCGTGCCGTGCGTGTAGGACAGGGTCATCGGAAGTCCCCCTCGTCGTACTCGGCCGTGGAGCCCTGGGCGGTGCGCTCACGGAGCTCGATTCTGCGGATCTTCCCGGAGACGGTCTTCGGCAGCTCGGCGAACTCCAGCCGCCTGACGCGCTTGTACGGCGCGAGCACGGCCCGGCAGTGCTCGAAGATCTGCCGTGCGGTGCCGGCGTCCGGCTCCCAGCCCTCGGCCAGCACCACGTACGCCTTGGGGACGGCGAGCCGCAGCGGGTCGGGCGCGGGCACGACCGCGGCCTCGGCCACCGCGTCGTGCTCCAGGAGGGCGCTCTCCAGCTCGAACGGCGAGATCTTGTAGTCGGACGCCTTGAACACGTCGTCGGTGCGGCCGACGTAGGTGATGTAGCCGTCTGCGTCGCGCGCACCGATGTCACCGGTGCGGTAGTACCCGCCTGCCATCACCTCGGCCGTGCGGTCGGGGTCCCCCCGGTAGCCGGTCATCAGCCCCACCGGGTCGGCCGAGAGGTCCAGCGCGATCTCCCCCTCCTCCGCGCCGGGCTTTCCGCTGACGGGGTCGAGGAGTTCGACCCGGTACCCGGGGCTGGGGCGGCCCATCGAGCCGGCCTTCAGCATCTGTCCGGGGCTGTTGGAGACCTGGACGGCCGTCTCGGTCTGCCCGAAGCCGTCGCGGATGGTCACGCCCCAGGCCCGCCGCACGGCCTCGATGACCTCGGGATTGAGCGGTTCACCTGCGGCGACGACCTCGCGCGGCGGGGTGCGCAGCTGGGTCAGGTCCGCCTGGATCAGCATCCGCCACACCGTCGGGGGCGCGCAGAAGCTGGTCACACCCGAGCGGTCCATCTCCGCCATCAGCCGGCCGGCGTCGAAGCGGGCGTAGTTGTGGATGAACACGGTCGCCTCCGCGTTCCACGGGGCGAAGAGATTGGACCAGGCGTGCTTGGCCCAACCGGGCGAGGAGATGTTCAGATGGACGTCCCCGGGCTTCAGCCCGATCCAGTACATGGTGGCCAGATGGCCGACCGGATAGGACACGTGCGTGTGCTCGACGAGCTTGGGCCGGGCCGTCGTACCGGAGGTGAAGTAGAGCATCAGGGGCTCGTCCGCCCGGGTGGGACCGTCGGGCGCGAAGCTCGCCGGCGCCGCGCAGGCGTCCTCGTACGGCAGCCAGCCCGCGGCGCCGCCGCCGACGGCGATCCTGGTGTAGGTGCCCGGCACCTCGTCGAACTTCGCCGTGTCGTCGGTGCGCGCGATGACGTGCCGCACCCGGCCGCGCTCGATGCGGTCCCGCAGGTCGGCGGGGCCGAGGAGCGGGGTGGCGGGGATGACGACCGCCCTGAGCTTCATCGCCGCGAGGGCGGTCTCCCACAGCTCGGCCTGGTTGCCGAGCATCACCAGGACGCGGTCGCCGGCGCCGACGCCCTGCTGCCTCAGCCAGTTCGCGGCCCGGTCCGAACGGGTCCGCACCGCGTCGAAGGAGAGCACGGTCGCGGTCCCGTCCTCCTCGGCGATGTGCAGTGCCGGGCGGACGTTGCCGTCGGCGATCACGTCGAACCAGTCCAGGGCCCAGTTGAACCGCTCGAAACGGGGCCAGGCGAAGCCCTCGTACGCCGCCGCGTAGTCCTCCCGGTGCCGGAGCAGGAAGTCCCGCGCCGCCCGGAACCTCGCCGTCTCGTCGCCTGACGTCATGTGTCCTCCTTGTTGCGGGACCGCCCACAGGCATCGTGTAATCAGTGACGCAGGTCTCACTACCCCCGTACGGGGGTGCTCCTCCCCCCTCGTGGGGGTGGTGTGCCATCGGGAGGACCGGAACCCATGACATCGGCGAGCTCGGCCGCACCGCGGCCGGACGCGGTGGAGATACAGGCCGCCCTGCTGCGCCTCCGCCGTTCAACCGGCCTGCAGATGGCGTTCGGCGGGCTGCTGCAGGAGCCGTTCAGGATGCGGATAGCGGAGCTGAACGGCGCGGTGACCGGAGCGCTGCGCGGGTTGGCCGTCCGGTCCGGCAGCGGTCTCGGCGGCAAGGCCATCGCCCTCTCCCGCCCGTGTGCGGTGACCGACTACCGCGAGGCCCGGCACATCAGCCACGAGTACGACGTACCGGTGGCGGCCGAGGGCCTGCGCTCGGTGCTCGCGGTGCCAGTCGTCGTACGCCGCAAGGTGCGCGGCGTGCTGTACGGGGCTGTGCGGCAACCGCTCGCCCTGGGCGACCGCACGCTGGACGCGGCGGTCGCGGCCGCGCGGGATGTGGAGCAGAACCTGGTGGTGCGCGACGAGGTCGAGCGGCTGGTGGCCCTGCAGCGTGCGCCGGAGCCCGACGGGCGCGCTCCACTGCGCGAGGAGGTGCGCGAGATCCACTCGGAGCTGCGCACGCTCGCTCCGAGGGTCATGGACCCCGGACTCCGTGCGCAGTTGCTCTCCCTGTGCGACCGGCTCACGGCGGCGGGCCCGGGCGCGCCCGTCCACGACACGGGCGTCGCCCTGGCGCCGCGCGAACTGGATGTGCTCGCCTGCGTGGCGACGGGTTCCACCAACGCGGCCGCCGCCGACCGTCTGGGACTGCGCCCGGAGACGGTCAAGGCCTATCTCCGGTCCGCGATGCGCAAGCTGGGCACGCACAACCGCCTGGAGGCGGTGGTGGCGGCGAGGCGCGCAGGGCTGCTGCCGTGACGTCGGCCCAGGGAACGCCGAGGTGGGGGACACCGCTTGCGCCGCACGCGCAGGGCACCCGGCGCACGCACCGCGGTGGTGTTCGCCGCCGAACGGCGCCCGACCGGCGCCCTCGGCGCGAAGACTCCGGGGCAGGCCGGCGCGGCACGCGTCCGCTTCCTGCCGTACGGCCCGCCGAACGCCCCCCGCACTCCCGGCGGTGACACGGCGGTGACCGGGGTGTCCCCCGCCGCCCGCCCGGGTGACGTCGCACCCGGCGGCATCGGGCCCCGCGCGCCTCAGTCCGTGAACTCGCCGAAGCGCACGTCGTGGTCGGCCCCCGGAGCGACGATCACCAGCAGGCGTCCCGCCTCCGCGGCCACGGCCGTGCGCTGCGCCGAGGTGAGGCGGACGAAGCTCCGCACGGTGAGCGTCCCGGCACCGCCGGCCTCGGCATCACGTTCCCGCTTCCGTTCGCCGCTCCATCCCCGCCCCCCGGTCCGCCAGATCCCGGCCACGCGACCGTCGACCAGGAGGACGCTGCGGGCCTGGTTGCCCTTCCACGTACGGTCCTTGAAGCCCGGCGGGACGAAGCGGGAACGGTCCGCGTGCGAGAGCAGGAGGTTGTCGAACTCGGGGAGCAGCCGTGGCGGTGCGGGGGTGTCCGGGTCGGGCCGGGGACCTTCCGGGAGGTCGAAGAGTTCGACACCCTTGTCGTCCCGGAAGGCGGCGAGTTCGGGGCGCAGCCGCTCGAACGCCCCCCGCAGCCGGGTCAGCCCGGACCAGGTCTGCATGTCCTTGACGGAGGCGGGTCCGAAGGCGGCGAGATAGCGCCGTACGACCGCCTCGGGCTCGGGAGCCGGGGCGAGCGGCCGGCCGAACCACCGCTCCGCGGTGGTGAGTGTGACCTGTCCGCTCTGGCCCCACAGCCCGCGCGGGGTCGTCTGCACCAGCGGCAGCATGCAGCGCACGGCGGTGGTGAGCGCGAGCGGATCGGCGCCCGGCCACTGCCCGAGCAGCGCGTCGCGGAGTTCCCCGAGCGGCCTGGGCCGTTCCTCCAGCAGTTCCCTGCCCACGGCGGCGAGCCGGTCCGGGTCGACCCCGCCGAGGCGCTTCGCGAACATCCGCAGTTCCCGCTCGGGACCGCCGGGCTGCACGAAGGGCCGCAGGCCGAGGCAGTCGCGCGCACTGTGGGTGTGGAGGGTGGAACGCATCGTGACCATGCGGGCGACGGTGCGGGACTCCATGAGCCCCGACAGCTCCTGCGGGCGGAAGCCGTGCAGCCGGGCGGCGAGGGCGTGGTACGGGGGTGTGACGTTCTGCGCCTGGAGGCCGATCAGATGCTCTACGGCCGCCTCGGCGGTCATTCGGTCCCCGGGGTCGCGGCGCAGCAGCAACTGGCGGTCCAGGGTGGCGCGGCCGAGGGCGCGGAGGTCGAGCACGGGCGGTGTCTTCGGGGCCATACCGGGACGCTACTCACCCTTGCGGTCACCGGGCGTCCGCGTCGAAGGTCCCGGGTGCGGGAGGGTGCCGACGAGTCCGGTTTCCGGGCCGGGCCGAGCGGGGCACGCCGCAGCGGCCCCGGGCGCGGACGCAGTGGCGGTCCGCCATGCCGCCGCCGGTGAGCCCGGATATCCTGCCCGTGCCGGTCAGGAACGCATGTACACGGCGTGAACGCGGGTAGAGGGGCGGGTACGCAGAAGCGCGGCGTGCGCCTCGCTCGCCTCGCTCGCACGGGAGGTGACCCAGGATGCCCCGACGAGCCCGTTCCGCCCCGGCCCCGAAGCGGCAGTCGTGGCGCCGCCGGGTCTCCCCCACCGCTTCCCCGCCGCGGCCCCCGGAGCCCGCGGCGCCGGCGCCGGCCGAACGGGCACCCGAGGAGCAGGACCGGCGCAGCATCGTCCAGGCAGTGCTCTACCGGGACGGGCGCCGGGTGTCGTCGCCGTCGTCGCTCGCCGAGACCTTCCGCCTGCTGAGGGACGACCCGGCAGGGATGGCCTGGATCGGCCTCCACCGGCCGACCGATGCGGAACTACGGGCCCTGGCGGAGGAGTTCGACCTGCACGAGCTGGCCGTCGAGGACGCCATGGAGGCCCACCAGCGGCCCAAGCTGGAGCGGTACGGGGAGACCCTCTTCGTCGTCCTGCGCGCCGCCCGCTACCTCGACGCACTGGAAGAGGTCGACTTCGGCGAGCTGCACGTCTTCGTCGGCCGCGACTTCGTGATCACGGTCCGGCACGGGGCGGCGCCGGACCTCTCGGCGGTCCGCCGCCGCATGGAGGCCGATCCCGAACTGCTCGCCCTCGGCCCCGAGGCGGTGCTGTACGCCATACTCGACGCGGTCGTGGACGGGTACGCGCCCGTCGTCGCCGGTGTGCAGAACGACATCGACGAGATCGAGACGGAGGTCTTCGGCGGCGACCCCGCGGTGTCCCGCCGCATCTACGAACTGTCCCGTGAGATGGTCGAGTTCCAGCGTGCGACCCGGCCGCTGGTCGGCATGCTGCACGGCCTGATGGCGGGTTTCGCGAAGTACGGCACGGACGAGGAGCTCCAGCGCTACCTCCGCGACGTCGCCGACCACGTCACCCACATCAGCGAGCGCGTCGACGGCTTCCGCCAGGCCCTGGCGGACATCCTGACGGTCAACGCGACACTGGTGACGCAGCAGCAGAACGCGGAGATGCGGGCGCTGGCGGAGGCGGGCTTCGAGCAGAACGAGGAGATCAAGAAGATCTCCGCGTGGGCAGCCATCCTGTTCGCACCTACGTTGGTGGGCACCATCTACGGCATGAACTTCCAGAACATGCCCGAGCTGAACTGGGGGTTCGGCTACCCCTTCGCGATCCTGCTGATGGCAGCGGTGTGCCTGACCCTCTACTTCGTCTTCAAGCGGCGGGACTGGCTGTAGGAGCCGGGCCGGACATGCGGATCGGATTCGCGTTCCGATTTTCATGAGAAGGCCGTTCCGGCCCTCTGGGGGTGATCCGGGGAGAATGCGCCGGGGACGGACGGGGAATGGGGGCGGCGGGAGTCGTCACGGTGTCCGCGGGTTCGGCGGGTTCGGCGCTCCCAGCCGGGGCGCGCCGCGCTTGTGGGGGCGCAATCCGTACCTCCTGCTGTGCGTGGGTCATCACGATTCGGCGGAGGTCTCGCCCCAATGCGTGACCGACTGCTTAGCATGTGGATTCCTTGAAGGTGCGCCGCCGCCGCACGCCGATCGCGGACCGGTGGAGCACCCGCGTCTGCGACCCACGCAGCACAAGACATGGCGACCCGCCGTGGTGTCCCAGCACGTCCCGTCCGTCTGGAGGGCCCATGCACACCAGTTCCGTCCGTGGCTCGGTCCGCCCCCGCGTCTCCACCGTCGGTCCGCTGCCCCGAGCCGCCGCCGAGCCCCTGCCGCTCCAGCTGTTGGACCACGCCTGCCGGCGCCTTCTCGGGCGGGGCACCTCCTTCACCGACTCCGTGGTGCACCAGATCCGCACCGAGGTGCCGTACTACGCCGACCCCGTGCTCTCGCCGCCCGACCTCATGCAGTCCGCGGACACCGGCATCCGCTTCGCGCTGGAGGCCGCCCTCGACCCGGGACGCATCGTGGACATCGAGCGCTACACCCGTGAGCTCGGCACACGCCGTGCCGAGGAGGGCCGGCCCCTCGACGAGGTGATGCACGCCTTCCGGGTGGCCGGCTCGGAGGTCTGGAGCGGGATCGTCGGCGTCGTGGAGCGGGACCGGCTCGGCGACCAGCGCCATCTCGTGCACGTGGCGGAGCTGGTGTGGAAGATGAACGACCGGGACGCCGTCCTGGTCGCCGACGCCTACCGGCAGGTCGCCAAGGGCGTGGCCAGCCGGCACGACGAGCGGGTGCGTCTGATCCTCGCCGCCGTCCTGGAGAGCCGTAGCGACCCGGCGTTCATCCAGGACGCGGCGTCGATCCTCGATCTGCCGCCCGACGGACGCTTCGCGGTGGCGGAGCTGCGGGCCACGCCGCCCTTCGGCCGAACCCCCGACGCCGTTCCGGAGATCCGTGGCATGCGCGTCCTGCGCCACGTCGGCGCACAGCGCGACGTGCTCGTCGCCCACCTCGGCGACCGCCCACTCGACGCGCTCACCTCCGCCCTCGACGCCGGGCCCGGCATGCGCATCGGCATCAGCCCCGTCGTCCACGGCCTGAAGAACCTGCCCCGGGCGCGGGACATGGCCGGACTCGCCCTGCGCACCTGCCGCGGGGACGGGGAGGTCGCCCAGCTCGACGCCCGTCTACCCGACGGTCTGCTGGTCTCACGGCCCGACCTGTCCGCCGAGCTGGCCCTGCGGGTACTCCGGCCGCTGTACGAACTGGAGCCCGCCGACCGCGAAACGCTGATCGACACGCTCGGGGTGTGGATCGAGAAGGGTGGCTCCGCGGTCCAGGCGGCACGGCACATGCTGTGCCACCGCAACACGGTGCTGAACCGGCTGCGCCGCTTCGAGCAGATCACGGGTCTCGAACTGTCCCGCCCCCGCGACCTCGTACGGCTCACGCTCGCCTTCGACACGCTCCAACTGCTCGGGCCGGCTGCCGTCCTCGGCTGCGGGGACGCCTGGGACCGCGCCCCGGAGAGCTGAAGCCGCACGGCGGTCACGCCCGTCCGGCACGAGCAGTCCGCACGGGAGTGCGGCCGCCCGGCACGAGCAAGGCTCCACGACAGTGAGCAACTCCCCGCACAGGCAAGGCTCCACGACACCGGGCAACTCCCGGCACCGGAAAGGGCCGCACGGTGGTACGCCCCTCCCGGCACGCCTGTCACCACGGCCGGATTCCTTACCGCGAATGGCCGAATGGGCATCAGCACAGTCGCACCCCTGCCGCGTTGGGAGCGGACAACGGGGTGCCCGAAGCACATGGACTGACCGGTCGGTACGTGCTCTGGTGAGCCCTCGTCAAGGGGCGATGCCCGGCCAGGCATCGCCCGAGCGAAGCGATGCGCGCGCATCCCTGCCCGCCAGGAGAGCTCCATGGCCCATCAGCACGCCCATCCCCACAACCCCCGGTTCCGTCAAAGACCCCGGCCCCACCGGCCGAGCAGATCCTTCGCGCTCGTCAACGGACTGACCTTCGTGGTCCATCTCCTGCTTGCCTGCGCCGCAGAGGACCTGCTGGTCACCCGTGTCGCCGGAGAGATCAGCCTCGGCGTCGTCGCCCTTCTCGCGCAGGGCTCGCTCCTGTTGTGGACGGCGGCGCGTTACGACCGCGCCGCCCACGAGGAGGCCGCGTACGAGTCGGCGGAGGGGCACTGATGCTTCCTCGGATCCTGCTCGCGGCAGGGGGTCCCGGCACCCTCGACCTGGACACGGACATCCGCGCCTGGGTTCTCGTCGGCTTCCTCACCTTCATCGTCCCGATCCTGCTCATCTGCGTGCTCAACGGACCCGAGCGGGACCGGGTCGACGACTTCTACACGGCGGGCCGCAGGCTGGGGCCCTTCCAGGGCGCCCTCGTCCTCACCGGCGTCTACCTCTCCGCCGCGACCGTGCTCGGCACGACGGGAACCGTCGCGGTCTTCGGCTTCGACGGTCTGTTCATCGCCCTGTGCACCGTGCTGTCGCTCGGCGTCCTGCTCCTGCTGTCCGGCCCGCTCCGGGAACGCGGCAGCTACACCCTCGGCGACACGTTCGCTCTGCGGGCCCCGGGGCCCTCGGCCAGGGTCGCGGTCGCAGTCGTCACGCTGAGCGCGTGCGTCCCGTATCTGATCGTGCAGCTCTCCGGCGCGGGCAGAACCACCGCCATGCTGCTCGGACTGTCCGGTCCCGGCGCCGAGCAGACCGCCATCGTCATGATCGGCGCCCTCGTCGTCTGCGCCACGGCCTTCGGCGGTATGCGCGGCATGATCGCGATCCAGGTGATCAAGACGGTGATCCTGCTCGCCATGGCCGTGGCCGTGGCGGCGGTGCTGCTCCACCGCTTCCAGTGGAGCCCCGACTCCCTCATCGAGGCCGCCGGGCGGGGCAGCGGCCGTCCCGAGGGCTATATGCGTCCGGGCCTGCGGTTCACTGCCGGCGGCCCGGTCGCGGGGACCCTCGACTTCATCGGTCTGATGATCACCATCGTGCTGGGCGTCGCATGCATGCCCCATGTCGCCACCCAGCTCAACACCGCGCCCGACAGCGCCGCGGCACGCCGTACGGTCCGCCACACCATCGCCATCGTCGGTGCCGTCTGCCTGCTCACCACCGTGCTGGGTTTCGGGGCCGCGGCGCTGATCGGCGCCCGTAGGATCCTCGCCGCCGACCCCGGGGCCACCAGCAGCCTGCTGATGCTCACCGGCGATCTGGCGGGCGGTTCGTCGGCGCAGACGGGCGGGGCATGGCTCGTCGTACTGGTCTCCTGCGCGGTGTTCCTCACCACGCTGGCGGTCGTCGCGAGCGTGACTCTGGCGGCCGCGGGCTCGGTCGCCCACGACCTCCTCACCAACGTCGTCCGCCGCGGGCGCACGACCGAGGGGCGGGAAGTGGCCGCGGCCCGTGTCGCGTCCGCCTCGGTCGGAGTGCTGAGTATCTGCCTCGCGGTGTGGGTGCAGGGCTGGAACACGGGCTTCCTGTCCACGATCTCCCTGGCGGTGGCGAGCTCCTGCCTGCTCCCGGCGCTGGTGTACTCGCTGTTCTGGCGCGGCTTCACGCACCGGGGGCTGCTGTGGACGCTGTACGGGGGACTCGGCTGCGCGCTCGGACTCCAGGTCGTGAGCCCCGTCTTCTCCGGCAGCCCGACGGCACTGTTCCCCGAGTGGGACATCGCCTGGTTCCCGCTGCAGACGGTCGCCCTGGTGTCGCTGCCCGTCGCGTTCCTGCTCGGCTGGCTGGGGAGCGTCACGGGACAGCGGCGTGCGGCCGCGCTGCCGGAGCAGCCCGTCAGTGCGTGACGCACGAACGCGGCGGCCGGTGGAGCGCCCTCACACGCTCCACCGGCCGCCGCCCCGTGCCGCGTTCAGCCTGCGGCGACGTCGTCGGCACTTCGGCGCGGGCGCCGCATCCCACGCGGCCACCGGTCGGTGTCGTTCGCAGGCAAGGCGTAGTGGTCCCGTACCCCACCGTGGGGAAGGAACGGGAACCGCCCGTCCTCCCGTCCTTTCGTCACCGCGCCGGTTCACGCCCCCGGCGCCGATCAGGCGACCGTGTCGGGGGCCGGACCCACCAGTTCCTCCAGGACGTCCTCCATGGTGACGAAGCCGATGACGGTGCCCTTGCTGCCGGTGACTGCGGCGAGATGGGTGCCCCCGCCCCGCATGGCGGTCATGGTGTCGTCGAGGGGGGTGTCGATGGCGACCTTGATGATGGGGTGGAGGGCCGTGCGCGGGAACGGCTTCGTGCGGTCGGCGGCGCCGAGCGCGTCCTTGATGTGCAGGTAGCCCAGGATCGCACCGCCCTCCGCGACCACCGGAAGGCGGGAGAACCGGTTGGCGACGGAGGCCCGCTCCAGGCCCTGGGGGGTGATTCCGGCGCCGACGGTGAGCATCTTGTTGAGCGGCACCATGACCTCGCCGACCGGCCGGGTGCCCAGTTCCAGCGCATCCTGCAGTCGCTCGCCGTCCTCCGGTTCGAGGAGCCCGGCCTCGCTGGAGTCCTTGACGAGGCGGGCCAGTTCGTCGTCGGTGAAGACCGAGGCGACCTCGTCCTTCGGCTCGACCCTGAGCAGTCGCAGGAGTGCGTTGGCGAAGGCGTTGATGCCGAAGACCACCGGTCGCAGGGCCCGGGTCAGCGCCACCAGCGGGGGACCGAGGAGCAGCGCGGTCGGCGCCGGGGCGGCGAGGGCGATGTTCTTCGGGACCATCTCGCCGAAGAGCATGTGCAGATACGTCGCCAGTGTCAGAGCGATGACGAACGCGATCGGGTGGATCAGCGCATCCGGCACGCCGATGGCGTGGAACGGGGGCTCCAGCAGATGGGCGATGGCCGGTTCGGCGACGGCACCCAGCACCAGCGACGACACGGTGATGCCGAGCTGGGCGGTGGCCATCATCGCGGACAGGTGCTGGATGCCCCAGAGAGTGGTCCGGGCACGCCTGTTGCCCTTGACCGCGGCCGGTTCGATCTGGCTGCGGCGCACGGAGATCAGGGCGAACTCGGCTCCGACGAAGAAGGCGTTGGTGACGAGGGTGAACGCACCGATCAGCAGCTGGAGGGTGGTCATCGGGTCTCCTCCACGATGTCCGCCACGGCGGCGGGGGCGGTGATGCGGACACGGTCGGCGCGGTGGTGCTCGGTGTGGAGCACGGCGAGCCGCCAGCCGTCGACGTCGAGGCGGTCGGCGGTGGTCGGGATGCGCTCCAGCCGCATGGCGATCAGTCCCGCCAGGGTCTCGTACGGGCCGTCGGGCGCGGCGAAGCCGATCTCCCGGAGCTGGTCGATACGGACGCTGCCGTCGGCGTGCCACACCGGACGACCGTCGAGCGCGGGCTCGGCGGGCGCCAGGTCGGGCGTCTCGTGGGGGTCGTGCTCGTCGCGGACCTCGCCGACGACCTCCTCGACGATGTCCTCGACGGTGGCGACACCGGCGGTGCCCCCGTACTCGTCGATGACCACGGCCATGGTGCGGGCCCTGCGCAGCCGGTTGAGGAGCTTGTCCACGGGCAGCGAGTGCGGCACCAGCAGGGGCGCGGTGGCCAGGTCGGCTATCGGCGTGAGCGGCCGCTTGTCCTCGTCGAGGGCGAGGACGTCGCGGATGTGCACGGTGCCGATGACCTCGTCGAGGCTGTCCCGGTAAACCGGGAAGCGGGACAGACCGGTGGCGAGGGTGAGGTTGACCGCGTCGGCCGCCGTGGCGTGCACTTCGAGGGCGCGGACGTCGACGCGGGGCGTCATGACGTTCTCCGCCGTCAGCTCCCCCAGGTGCAGGGTGCGGACGAACAGTTCGGCCGAGTCGGCCTCGATGGCACCCTCCCGGGCCGAGTGCCGCGCGAGCGCGATCAGTTCCTCCGGGGTACGGGCCGACGCCAGCTCCTCGGCGGGCTCGAGCCCGATTCGGCGCACGATCCGGTTCGCGGTGTTGTTCAGGTGGTGGATCAGTGGGCCGAAGGCGGCGGTGAAGCCGCGCTGCGGCCCGGCCACGACCCTGGCCACGGCGAGCGGGCGCGAGATCGCCCAGTTCTTCGGCACGAGCTCGCCGACCACCATCAGGACGACGGTCGAGATCGCGACGCCGAGCAGCGTCGACACGGTCGGGACGGCGCCGGGGGGCAGCCCCACCGCCTCGAGCGGGCCGCGCAGCAGGGCCGAGACGGACGGTTCCGCGAGCATGCCGATCACCAGCGAGGTCACCGTGATGCCCAGCTGGGCACCGGACAGCTGGAGGGTGAGGCGCTTCACGGCCTTGAGGGCGCTCTCGGCGCCCCGGTCGCCGTCCCGGGCCGCACGCTCCAGCTCACCGCGTTCGACGGTGGTGAGGGAGAACTCGGCCGCGACGAAGACGGCGCAGGCGAGCGTGAGCGCCAGGGCGACGAACAGCAGGAGCACTTCGGTCACCGTGCCACCTCCCGGCCCTCGGAGAACGGCGGGCGGGACGGGGCACGGCTGGGACTGGGAGGTTCACCCATTGCGGGTCTGCTGCTCCTTCGTGGCTCGGTGGACCGGCATCGGCCCTGTTGGGGTCATGGTCGGGACAGTGTCCGCCGAACCATGGTAAAGGAGGGGTAAAGCAGCTGGCCATTCCCTTTGCACTGGCCATCCATGGGGCGTTTTCGGCCGTTTTGGTGCCGCTCCCCGTGTGCGAGGGCCGTGGCGGGCGCTCCCCTCCTATGCTTCTACATGCGTGTAGATAACGCCAGGGCGGTACGGGATGTTCCCGCGTTACGGGATGTTCCCGGGGACGAGGAGCGATGCCCACGGGCCCACCCCGTACGTCCGCGCGGCATCCGCCGCGTCGTCCCACAGGAACCCGCACACGAAGGAGTGGACGCCACGATGGTGTTCAAGCGACTGCTCGGCTCGATCGGTGTCGGAGGCCCGGCCGTCGACACGGTCCTCGCCCCCGGAGCCGTCCCGCCCGGCGGCAGCCTCACCGGCGAGGTCCGGCTCGAGGGCGGGGACACCGCCTTCGAGATCGAGCACATCACCCTCGAGTTCGTCGCCCGCGTCGAAGCCGAGTACGCGGAAGCCGGCGGAGGGGAGCAGCAGGCGGAGGTCGCCTTCGATCGGTTCACGCTGGGCGGGGGGTTCCGGCTCGACCCGGGCGTGCGGCACGTCGTCCCCTTCGCCGTGACGGTGCCCTGGGAGACGCCGTTGACCGAGCTGCACGGGCAGGCGCTCGGCGTCGTGCTCGGTGTGCGCACGGAGCTCGGCGTGGCCGGCGCCCGGGACAAGGGCGATCTGGACCTGCTGGCCGTGCGGCCGCTCCCGGTGCAGGAAGCGGTACTGGAGGCGTTCGGGCAGCTCGGTTTCGGCTTCCGGTCCGCCGACCTCGAGTACGGGCACATCGCGGGGACGGGGCAGCGACTGCCCTTCTACCAGGAGATCGAACTCACCCCTCCCCCGCACCACGCCCACGCGGTCGACGAGGTCGAGGTGACCTTCCTCGCCGGACCGGACCGTGTGGAGGTGGTCCTGGAGGCGGACAGGCGGGGAGCGTCGTCGGCGGTCGGCCGTGACGCGCTGACCCGTTTCGACGTCGCCCACGAAGAGGCCGGCGACACGGACTGGGACGCCAGGGTCGGCGCCTGGCTGCACTATCTGCTGGAGCACCGCTCCGGCCCCGCCGCACACGGGCCGCACGACGGCCACGCCGCCCACGGCCCCGTCACCGGCGGTGGGCACGAGGACCACCACCACGCCGGTCGTCACGGCCACCACCACGGCGGGCACCACGGGCCCGGCACGGGCGCCGCCGTGGCCGTCGGCGCGGCGGGCCTGGCCGTCGGCGCGGGCATCGTCGGCGCGGAGGTCGTGGACGAGATCGGCGACGCCTTCGAGGACGAGGGCCCGGACGGGAGCGACGCGGGGGGCGAGGAGGACTGACCGCCCGGCCGGCCGTCCCGTGCCCGCTCCACGGGACGGCCTTACAGCGGCGTCGCGGCCTTCAGCACCAGGAACAGCGCCACCGCCGAGTTCGCCGACGACAGCGCGGACACCGCCGTCCCCGCGGCGGCGGTCCAGAGCGCCACACCCGCGGCGGTGAAGGCGGGCGGCCAGGTCCCGGCGGGCGGCACGGGACCCAGCAGGGCGGCGACCCGCCGCGGCACGGGTCCCGTCGCGAAACCGGCCGGGACCGGGAACGGGGCGCCCCGGGACACCAGGGCCGCCTTGCCGACCGCCCTGGCCGTCACGCGCCGGTCACCGATCGCCCCGGCGGCCTCCTCGTCCGCCCAGCGCTCCGCGCAGTAGGCGACGGCGGTGCGCAGGGGCCGCAGGAACGGATTGGCACGGGAGGCCAGCCGGACCGCGAGGAGATGGCGGTGGTGACCCGCGGCCAGATGCGCGCGTTCGTGCGCGAACAGGGCACGGCGCTCACGCGAGTCGAGACGGGCCAGCATGCCGGTGGACACCACGATCCGGCCCCGCACCGGGCCCCGGCCGCCGGGCAGGGCGTAGGCGTACGGCGAGTCGTCGGGCAGCACCGCGACGGGGGACGGCGGCAGCCCCTCCAGGGCGCGTTCCGCCCGGCGCCGGACGCGGTGGTGCCGCCACACCGTGCGGACCGCGGCCGCAGCCACGGCGGCCAGCGCGGGGATGGCGGCCTTGCCGACGACCTCGTCGTACGGGACCGCCTCGCGCACCTCGGGGTCGGACCAGGTGTCCGGCAGCGGGTTGCCCGGCAGCTGCGCGGTACCCACCACCATGATGAGGGCGAGGCAGAGGGTGCTGCACAGCGCCATCAGCGCACCGACCCCGGCCAGGAGACGCGTGGCCGTGCGGGGGTGCAGATGCTGCTCGGCGAGGCGCGCGATCGGCCAGGCCGTCAGGGGCAGCACCAGCGGCAGGAAGACGAAGACGCCCACCCGGTCACTCCTCGGGATCGTCGTCCGTGTGGCCGAGCAGTTCGCGCAGCACCTGCTCGTCCTCGGGGGACAGGGAGGTGACGAAGCTGGTGAGCACCGCCTCCCGGTCCCGTTCGCCGTCGAGGACGCGGCGCATGCGCAACGCGGCGAGCCCCGCCTGGTCGGCGGTCGCCTCCCAGGCGAACGAACGGCCTTCCCGCTGCCTGGTGACGGCGTCCTTGGCCTGCAGCCGGGACAGGATGGTCATGACGGTGGTGTACGCGAGCCGACCGGGCAGGCGCTCCTGCACCCAGGCGGCCGTGACGGGTCCCGGCGCGGTCCTCAGCACCGACAGCACCTGCGCCTCGAGCTCGCCCTGTCCGCGTCTGCGTCCGCCGCCCGCGGGGAGCGAGCCGGCTGTACCCCGGTTGCCCAACTCCGTCTCCCTCCCGCCTCGTCGGCGTCCTCGCGGCCTCATGGTACTGATTCGCGGCGAGCCGGGCGCGCCACCGCACAGCAACTTCTACACTGCTGTAGATTTCGAGTGTTCGCAGTTCCGTCGCCCGCGTGCCGCCGCACCCGGGCACACACACGTGAGGAGAACCGATGGGCGTGAGCCTCGCCAAGGGCGGGAACGTGTCACTGAGCAAGGAGGCCCCGGGGCTGAGCGCGGTCCTGGTCGGACTCGGCTGGGACGTCCGCACGACCACCGGCACCGACTTCGACCTCGACGCCAGCGCGCTGCTCCTGGGCGACTCGGGCAAGGTCGCCTCGAACGGGCACTTCGTCTTCTACAACAACCTCACCAGCCCCGACGGGTCCGTCCAGCACACCGGCGACAATCTCACCGGCGAGGGCGAGGGCGACGACGAGCAGATCAAGGTGGACCTCGCCGCCGTGCCCGCCGACGTCTCCAGGATCGTCTTCCCGGTGTCCATCCACGACGCCGAGGCCCGCAGCCAGAGCTTCGGCCAGGTCCGCAACGCCTTCATCCGCGTCGTCAACCAGGCCGGCGGGGCCGAACTGGCCCGCTACGACCTCTCCGAGGACGCCTCCACCGAGACCGCCATGGTGTTCGGGGAGCTGTACCGCAACGGCGACGAGTGGAAGTTCCGCGCCGTGGGCCAGGGTTACGCCTCAGGGCTGAGCGGCATCGTCTCCGACTTCGGCGTGGCGGTCTGACGCGAAACGCCCCGCCGCCCCGGGGTGAACGGCATGATGCCGTTCACCCCGGGGCGGCGCCTTTCGCGGCGCCCCCGGGAGTCCCGTCAGGCGACGAGGGTGACGCCGCTGTCGTCCCGGGACGGGGCGGTCTCCTGCGACGGCCCGGGGAGCGGGCCGCCGGTGGCGGGCGGGGGCACCTTCCCCGCTGCCGCCGCCCCCTCCAGCAGCGCGTCGGCCCGTTCGAGAGCGTCCTCGACGGTGCTCGTGGCCGTCATCACGCACAACGTGTAGCTCACGTCGTCCAGAGCACGACGGTTCTCGTCGTTCCTCGGTGCGGCAATGCGCAGGTCCGCGTAACGCGCCAGGAGGCTCCGAAGCGCCTTGGGGTCCGGCATCAACACAGCGTCCACTCCTTCTTCTGATGTGCTCACCATGTGCCCCGAAATCACCACCGCATGCACGGCATTTCAGGCGTCCCTCACACGACGTCACAAGCTCGCCCGTATGTCCGTACGGTCGGCGACACCGCGTTCCCGGCGGCGTTAGAGTGCCGGGGCCCACCCCCCGAACGGACGTCCCACAGGAAGACCGAGCCCTTCGTGAACGACATCCACGAGTCCCCCGGCTCCGTCGGCGAGCGCCGTCTCCAGCAACTCCTCGGCACCGCCGAACAGGCAGACCGCTTCTACGACCGCCAGGTGCAGGCACACCTCACCGGGCGGATGGCGGGCTTCGTCGCCCGGCAGACGATGATGTTCCTGTCGACGGCGGACGCCGGCGGCGCCTGCGACATCACCTTCCGGGCCGGGCCGCCCGGCTTCGTCACCGTGCTCGACGACCGCACGCTGACCTACCCCGAGTACCGGGGCAACGGCGTCCTCGCCAGCGCCGGGAACATCACCGAGAACCCCCGTGTCGGCCTGCTCTTCGTCGACTTCACCCACGACCACGTCGGCCTGCACGTCAACGGGACGGCACAGCTCCGGGCGGACGAGGAGCAGCGGCGGGCGTGCCCCGGTCTGCCCGTGGACACCGCTCCGGGGCGCCGGCCCGAGTTCTGGGTGCACATCACGGTGGAGGAGGCGTACGTCCACTGCTCCAAGCACATCCCGCACCTGGAGCCGGCGCCCCGCCCCCGCCAGCGGGCCGACCGGCCGCGTGACGGCGACTACTTCGTCGCGCCCGAGCGGCTCGGGGCCCCGGCGTACGGGCCGGTTCCGCCCGCCCGGCCCCCCGGCGTCCCGCACCCCGGCGCCCCGGTGTGAGGCGCCGGGCACCGCGGGAACCCGGTCACCGCGCCCGCGCCTTGACGAGCTCGGCCTCGAACTGCGCGCCCGCCAGCAGGGCGAGGTTGGAGACCCACAGCCAGACCAGGAACACGATGAACCCGGTCAGCGGCCCGTACAGCCGGTCGTAGGTGCCGACGTGGGCCGTGTACGAGGTGAAAACGGCGGAGGCGGCGAGCCAGAGCAGGACGGCGAGTCCGCCTCCGAGCACCCGCCGCCGCTTCCCCCGGGCCGGCACCGGTCCCGAGCGGAAGAGCAGCAGCACCATCGTGGCCGCCAGGCACAGCAGCAGGGGCCACTTGAGTACGTCCCAGGTGACGACCGCCGCCCCGTCGAGGCCCAGCGCCCCGCCGAGCGCCACGGCCAGCTCACCGCTGAGGGTGAGCACCAGCGCGCTGGAGACGAGGGCGGCCAGCAGGGCGCACGCCGTGACGACCGCGCGGGGCACGGTCCGCCAGGCGGACCGTGCGTCCTCGACCCCGTGCATGGCGTGCAGGGCCCGGCGGAAGACGGCCAGGTAGCTGGAGGCGGACCAGAGCGAGCCCAGGAAGCCGATCACGGCGACCAGCCGCACCTGGGACTGCCGCCCCGTCAGCTCCCGCAGCGTTTCCTCCAGCAGCGGCCGGGTCCGGGCGGGCACGAGCGCGGCCGCCCGCTCGATCAGGGCGCCTGTCTGCGAGGCGTCGGCGAGCCCGATGAGCGACACGGTGACCAGCAGCATGGGGATCAGTGCCAGTACGGCGTAGTACGTCAGTGCCGCGGCCCAGTCCATGACGTCGTCGTTCCAGACGGACACGGGCGTCCGGCGCAGGGCGGTGAGCAGATCGCCCCGCGGGGGCAGCACCCCGGACGGGGTTCCGTCCGGCGCGGACCCGCCGGTACGCGACCGGTCACCGTGCATGTCGTCTCCTGTCGCGAGGGGGTGCCCCGGCCCGGGTGCCCGTGGGCGGCGGGTCGCGCGGGGCGGGCGGCCGCACGGACGCGGCCCCGGACACCTGCCCGCATCTCTCCGGGCCATCCGTCCCGCGCAGCCGTGATCGAGCGGGTGTGCCGTGGCCCCGGGTGCCCGTTGCCGGTAAAAAGATATGGTTGCGGTGGCGGGGGCGGGCTCTGCCTCTGGATCTGCGGCGCTGCCACGGCCCCGCGAGAAGAGGGTGACCGATTCGGGGTGTCGGAAGGTATGGACGCGAACCACTCTGCTTCCGGGCCGCGCCGGCGCGACGACCCGGCGGTGGGCCATGAGTTCGTCGAGCTCCTCGAGGCACTGTGGGCACGGGGCCGTGAGGTGCCCTACGCGCCGGTCTCCGCGTCGCAGCTCCGCGTCCTCTACACCCTCGACCGCGACGAGGGGATCAATCTCCGGACCCTGGGGGAGCTGCTGGGCTCGGCTCCGCCCTCCGTCAGCCGGCTCTGCGACCGGCTCGAGGCGCTCGGCTTCGTCCGCCGGCTCCCCAGCCAGGTCAGCAGGCGCGAGCTGGAGCTTCACCTGACCAGTCACGGCCGGACCTACCTGCGGGAGCTGCGCAGCCGCAGGGACGCGTCGCTTCTCGAGGTGATCGCCACGATGCCCCCGGCCGCGGCCAGGTCCCTCCTCCTGGGCCTGTCGGGCTTCCGGGACGCGCTCGGCGAGACGGGTTCCGCACCGGGGCTGCGCCCGGCCGACGACGCACGTTCCGCCTGACCCGCCCGCCGGGCGCCGTGCGGACGGTCCCGCGAGCGGCGGTCTTCACGCCCACTGCACCGGATCGTTTCCCGACGGGCACAGGAATCCTCGGCCGGTCGGGTAGTCGGGGGGAGGGATATGGTTGCCCCCGTACCCGCCTCGTGCCCGCGCGTCGACGCCGGCCGCCGAAGTCCCGGCCACCGGTATCCGTCCGGCGCCGGCGCGTGCGAGGCGGGGGCGCGGCACCGGGTCCGCGGCACCGGGTCCGCGGCATCGGCGGAGCACGTCTGATTTGGAGTGTCACGGCATGAGCACGAGTCCGGCTCCACGCCCGCGGCGGGCGGCCGATACGGCACGAGCGGCCTGCGACGTCATCGAGATGCTCGAGATCCTGTGGGAGCGGGGCAGGGACACCGCCTCGGCCGTCTCCGCCTCACAGCTCCGGGTGCTGTACAGCCTGGAGCGCGCCGACGGGATCAACCTGCGCACTCTCGGCGACGTCCTGGGCTCGGCGCCGTCGTCGGTCAGCAGGCTGTGCGACCGGCTGGAGGCCATGGGGCTCGTGGAGCGCACCCCCAGCCCGGTGAGCCGCAGGGAGCTGACGATCCGTCTGACCGGCCACGGCCGCGCCTACCTCTCGGAGTTGCGCTCCCAGCGCGAGGAGGTCCTGCTGGCGGCGATCGAGGCGATGGCCCCCGCGTCCCGTGCCGCGCTGCTCGAGGGACTTCACGGATTCCGCGAGGCCGTGGCGGTGGCGGACGAGACCCGCAGCCCCGGTTCGGGGGGCGCGGGCCCGGACGGCGGTTCCGCGAGGCATGCGTAGGGCGTGTCGCGAAAGTCCCTCCTGGCCCGTGACGCCCCGCACCCACTCCCCCGTAGCCCCCGTAGCCCTTCGGCACGGGAGGTACCCCCACGCTGCGCTGTCGGAGTCGTCCGTACGTCCGGTACGAGACTGATCCTCCGCCTTGCGATCGCACGCGCCGGACGCCGCAGGCCCCGCGGAACCGCTTTCGCGACACGCCCCAGCGGCCCACTGCACTCGGCACCGCGCGGGCCGTCGCGTCCCACCCGGTCAGCCCGCGGTGTGCGCCCCACCGCCGGAACCGCTCCCCCGTCCGTACCAGTCGAGGCAGACCACCAGGGCGTCGTCGTCGAGGGGCTTGTCCCCGCGGTGGCCGGCGAGCTCGCGCAGCACGGCCCCCGGGACCTGGGTGGGCGGGAGCAGGCTAGTGGCGAGCAGCGTACGGGCGAGGGTCCGCAGGCCGTAGGACTCGCCCGCGGGCGACACCGCGTCGTAGACGCCGTCGCTGCCGAAGACCAGACGGTCGCCGGGAAGCACGGTGAACCGCTCCGGTACGTACACCGTCTCCTCGAACATGCCGAGCGGCAGCTGCGCGTCGAACGGGATCGGCTCCACCTCGCGGTCGCGGAGCCGCCAGAGCCGCGGCGATCCCGCGTCGATGACCTCGACCTCGCCCGTGCTGAAGGCGAAGCGCAGCAGCAGCACGGACACGTACGCCCGACCCCGGTAGTGGGCCCAGACGGCCTGGTCGGCGAGGGCGGCCTGGTCGGCGAGGCCGAGGCCGGCGCGGCGGGCGTTGCGCAGGGCGTTGACGGCGAGATTGCTGAGCAGGGCCGCCTCGATGCCGTCGCCCATGCCGTTGGTGACGGCCATGGTGAGGTGGTCGGACGACACGGACCAGTCGTAGTTGTCGCCGAAGATCCCGTAGGCCGGTTCCAGCTGGGCGCCGAGCGCGAACTCCTCCCGTGCGCAGGCGTGGCCGGGGAGCAACTGCCACTGCATCTCGGCCGCGAGGGTCAGCCGTGCCGCACGGCGGGCCAGGACGTAGAGGTCCGTGTCGCGCTCCGCGACGAGGATCTCGTGGCCGAGCGCCTCGCAGGCCAGCCGGAGATCCGGGAGGTCGCCCTCGGTGAAGGCGTCCGCGGCCATCCGCACCGTCAGCACGCCGAGCCGGTCACCGCGCACGGTGACCGGCAGGTGCACCGCGACCCGGCCGCCGCCGTCCTCGGTGACGCAGGGCTCCTGGGAACCGAAGACCCGGCCCTCGGGGGTGCCGTGGATCGGGACCGGTTCCGACGCGCCGGCGCCGGGGTCGACGGCCTGCAGTGAGCGCAGTCCGTAGTCGGCCAGCCGGAGCTCCACGCCGGCGGCGCCGTACTGCTCGTCGAGAGCGGCGCCCACCACGTCGAGCAGGGTGTGGGGAGCGGCACCGCGCAGGGCCTGCTCGAGGGCAGCGAACTTGTCCACGTCATCCGATTCTCGTCGTGCCGGCAGTACAAGCCCAGCATGCCGTCAGTGTGCACGCATCCACGGACTCCGAGGGCACGGACGCCGGGCACGAGCACGTGATTCTACGAATCGAAAGCAACATTTGTCACGCGACAATGATGTACGGGCGGCAACTCAGCCCGGGGAGGTGTGCGAGCGGCGACACGGGGCACACGTGCTCCGGTCAGCACGGGTGTGCGACCCACACCGCGCGGCGCCCGCCACGGACGCGCCGGCCGAACGAACCATGCGAAAGCGGAGGCATGTCCACCATGGAACAGAACCTGGACGTCGAGGTCGAGATCCACGACCCCGGTACGGCGCTGGTGACGATCCGCGGCGAACTGGACGTCGACACGGCCACGCTCCTCCACCACCACCTGGCGAACCAGGCCCTCCACGGCCGCCGCCACCTCGTACTGGACCTGTCGGCCGTGGACTTCATGGACTCCTCCGGACTGAACGTGCTGATACGGGCCACCCGCGAGACCCGGGCGACGGGCGGCGATCTGCACCTGGCGGCGCCCACGCCGCCCGTCGCCAAGCTGTTCGACCTCACGGGCCTGAGCCTGACCACGGCGGTCCACGAGGACGTCGAGGCGGCGCTCGCCGCCGTGGAGCGGGCGGAGGCACGGCCGTGACGGACGCGGCTGCCTGAGGGACGACGCGGGCCGGGAGGGCTCCGCGTCACGACCCCACGGCCCCGGCGCGCCGGGGCACCACGTCCGGCGCGAGGCGGTCGCGGGAGCCGCGGCGTCACGGGCGGTCCTCGACCCCCCGGGCCGGGGGTGGTGGGGAGGGCGTACCGCGGGGCGGGTGGTCACCGGACCCTGAGGGCCGGTCGACGGAGGGCGCCCCGAGCCTCACGCCGCCCTCCCCCTGGCCGGGGGCGTCCCGGCCCGCCCGGCCGGATGCGCGTTCCGCCCCGCCATGTCCCGGACTCCCCCGTTCCCGGACCGGCCTTCCGTCCGCCGGCTGCGCCCCGGGGGCGGCGGACGAACCGCGCCGGAGCCGCCTGGTCCACCGCGGGCGTCCCGGCCGCGCCCCGCCCTCCCGGCCCCGCGGCGTTCCCTCCGACCGTCGGCGATGGACGCCGACCGCCGCTCTATAGGCTGAGCGCGTGGCGAGTACGAACGAGACGGGGCCGGCGGACACCGCCGCCACCTCCACCTCAGGCGGCGCGGCCGCGCGGGCCGCGGGCCACGACCTACGGGCGTTCGCGGTGCAGTTGCGCCGTATGAACGGCGAGATGAACCGGCTGATCCACGGGTTCGCCGCCACCCAGGGGCTGCACGCCACCGACGTCCAGGCGCTCGCCGCGATCCTGGACTCCGACACCCCCCTGACCCCCGGGCGCCTGCGGGAGCACCTCGGCCTGACATCGGGCGCCGTGACGGCCTGCCTCGACCGGCTGGAACGGGCCGGCCACATCCGCAGGTCCCGCGACAGCAAGGACCGCCGGGTCGTCCATCTGCACTACGCGGCACACGGCAGGTCCGCGGCCCGGGCGCACTTCCTGCCGCTCGCCGAGGCGACGGCGCGCGCCCAGGAGGGCTTCACCGGCGACGAACTGGACGTCGTCCTGCGCTTCCTGAGCGCGATGAACGAGGAACTGGACCGGCTCTCCGGCCGCCGCTGACCCCGGCGGCGACTCCGCGCGACCTCGTCGGGTCGCGGGGCATCCGGCGACGGCCCGTCCGCCGAAGAGGAAACCGGCACGGCGCCGCACCGTCACGACCGGCCTCCCCGGACGGATCCGGGGGGTGGTCCCCGCCACGGACCCGGCGCATGCCAGACTATTTCAATCATTGAGATAGTCGATGAGTGAAACACTTCGTCGGGGTGAAGTACCGGATGAGACAACCGCAGACGACCGGGAGTGCCATGTCCCCCTCCTCGCGACCGGCCCGCAGGCTGGTGCCGCTGCTCCTGCTGGCCGTCTGGCTCGTCTGCGGCGCCGCCCTCGGCCCGTACGCCGGGAAGCTCGGCGAGGTCGCCACCAACGACCAGGCGGCCTTCCTGCCCCGCAGCGCCGAGTCCACGCGGGCCGTCGACGCCCAGGAGCCGTTCCGGAAGGACGAGAGTCTCCCGGCCGTCGTCGTCTGGACCCTCGAGGGCGGCGGAGGCGTGGACCCGGCGGCGCGGCGGTCGGCGACCGAGGCGCTCGCCTCGCTCGAGGGGACACCCGGGACCACGGGCGCCGCCTCCCCCGCCCTGCCCGCCGAGGACGGCCGGGCGCTCCAGGGCGTCGTCCAGTTGCGTCCCGACCTGGGCGGCGAACTCCCCGGCGTCCTGGCGGCGGTGCGCGAGGCGGCGGACCGGGTGCCCGGCACGACGGTCCACATCGCCGGGCCGGCCGCGACGCAGGCCGATCTGTCCGAGGCGTTCGCGGGGATCGACGGACTGCTGCTCGGCGTCGCCCTCGCCACCGTGCTGCTGATCCTGCTGCTGGTGTACCGCAGCCTGCTGCTGCCGCTGGTGGTGATCGCCGGCGCGGTCCTCGCCCTCGGCCTGGCCTGCGCCGTCGTCTACGCTCTCGCCGACCGGGACGTGGTGCGGGTCGACGGCCAGGTGCAGGGCATCCTCTCGATCCTGGTCATCGGCGCCGCCACCGACTACGCGCTGCTGCTGACGGCCCGCTACCGGGAGGAACTGGCCGGGAACGCGGACCGGTTCGCGGCCATGCGGGCGGCACTGCGGCGTTCCACCGGTCCCGTCGTGGCGAGTGCGGCCACCGTCGCCCTCGGGCTCCTCGCGCTCCTCTTCAGCGATCTGACCAACAACCGCGCCCTCGGGCCGGTCGGCGCCATCGGAATCGTCTGCGCCGTGCTCAGCGCCCTCACCTTCCTGCCGGCCGCACTGGTCCTGCTCGGGCGGGCCGCGTACTGGCCCGCGCGGCCCAAGCAGCCGGCCGGCGACGGCACTTCGGCCGGGGGCGTCTGGTCCCGCGTGGCGGCTCTGGTGGACCGCGCCCCGCGCAAGGTCTGGGCGGCCACTCTGGCCGGACTGCTGGCGTGCGCCGCGTTCGCCCCCGGCCTCGTCTCGAAGGGGGTGCCCCTGGACGAGATCTTCGTGAACGACGCCCCCTCGGTCACCGCGCAGGCCGTTCTCGGCGAGCACTTCCCCGGCGGCTCGGGCAACCCGGCCGTCGTCATCGCCGATGCCCGCCGGGTCGGGGCCGTGACGGACGCCGCCGCCGCGACGGACGGTGTGGACTCCGCGGCTCCCGCGACCGCCTCCGGGCGCCCCGGCGCGGGAGAGCCGCTGGTGGCGGACGGGAAGGTCCGCATCGACGTCACCCTGAACGACGCCGCCGACAGCGACGAGGCCAAGGACACGGTGGTGCGGCTGCGCGACGCGGTGCACGCCGTACCCGGCGCGGACGCCCTCGTCGGCGGATACACGGCGCAGCAGTACGACACGCAGCGGACGGCCGAACGCGACCGCCTGGTCATCGTGCCCGTGGTCCTCGTGGTCATCCTGCTCATCCTGGTCGCGCTGCTCCGGTCCGTGGTGGTGCCGGTGCTGCTCGTCGCCACCGTCGCCCTCAACTTCCTCGCGACGCTGGGCGTCTCGGCGCTGGTGTTCCAGGGCGTGTTCGGCTTCTCGGGCACCGACGCCTCGGTACCGCTGTACGGCTTCGTGTTCCTGGTGGCCCTCGGCGTGGACTACAACATCTTCCTGATGTCCCGTGTCCGCGAGGAGTCCCTGCCGCACGGGACGCGCGAGGGTGTTCTGCGCGGTCTCACCGCGACCGGCGGGGTCATCACCTCCGCGGGCGTGGTGCTCGCCGCGACCTTCGCCGCGCTCGCCGTGATCCCGCTGGCGTTCCTGGTCCAGATCGCGTTCATCGTCGCCTTCGGAGTCCTGCTCGACACCCTCGTCGTACGGTCCCTGCTCGTCCCCGCACTCGTCAGGGACATCGGCCGCTCGGCCTGGTGGCCCGGACGGCTGAGCCGCGAGCAGGCACGCGAGCAGCCGTCCCGGGTGCCGGCGGACATCGCCTGAGCCGCACCCTGGGCCATGGCCGGGGTCCCGAGCGGACACCATCCGGTGTCCCTGTGTGCGAGACGTGCCCCCGGGCAGTCGGCCCTGCGTGTCGCGCTCGTGGCGACCGCGGGCGCCCGTGCGGAATGGAGCGTGCGAAGACGAGCCCGACGGCGGACAGCCCACGCAACCCTTCACCCGGGCGGCACGGGGACGCGACAGCGGCCCCGGCGCACCCCGGGCCCGTCGGGTGCCGCACCACCCGGGTAACCGCCCCGGACGGACCGGACCGGCTGGACGACATCCCGGACCTCACCGAGGTCGCACCGGCCGACGCCCGCGCACTGTCCGGACCGCTGTTCGAGCGGCTGGACACGCTGGAGGAGGGCACACCCGAGCACTCGTACGTCCGCAACACTCTGGTCGAACTCGATCTGACCCTGGTGCGCCATGCCGCCGCGCGTCTGCACGTCCGCCGCGAATCCCTGGAGGACGTCCTGCAGATCCTCGACCCGGCGGAGGTGGACCGTGGGCTGCGGGCGGCGAACGGGTACCGGGCCGCTTCGCTCGACGTCCCCGTCGACGACGGCGAACCGGCGGACGCCCTCGCCGACCACATCCGCTTCGACGACCGGGATCCGGAGCGCGTGGAGGAGCTGACGGCGCTCGGTCCGCTCGTGGCGGCGCTGCCCGAGCGCGACCGGACGATCCTCAGCCTGCGGTTCGTCCACGACATGAGCCAGGCCCGGATCGGCGCCGAGCCGGGGATCTGCCGCCGAGCCGGGGATCTGCCAGATGCAGGTGTCCCGGCTGCTGCGGCGCTCGCTGTCCCGGCTGCGCGCGGAGCTGACGCGGGACTGAGCGAACCGGCCGCTCCGGGCCCGCACCGGATCGGCGCCGGGCCCGCCCGCCGTACCGATCCCCGCCGTGCGGACCGCGTGCGGCGGGGCCCACCTCGCCCCGCGCCCCTGAAGCCCACGGGCGCGCGGCCGCGCCCGAACCCGCCGCCACCGGACTGCGCGGCAGGCCCTACGGGACCGCCGCGCACGCCCCGGGGCCGGGGGCGGCCGGCACCGGCCCGTCCTCGCGGGGGACGGGCACGGCGTGCGTGAGGGCGTCACGGGGCTGGAGCAGCGCGTCGGAGACGTCCAGCAGGGAGAGTCCGTCCCTCGCACCGGCGGCCTGGAGCATCGACAGCGCCTCGGCGACGGGACAGCCCTCGCGCGCCGCCAGATAACCGGCCGCCTGGTGGATGCGCTCCCACCGGGCCGCCCGGGTGTCGGTGGCCCAGACCGGGCAGTCGCACTCGTCACTACCGTGCACGGGGCGCCAGCGCAGCAGCGCGTCGAGCGCGAGGGCCGCGGCGTGCTGCCCCTCGGCGACATGAGCGTCCGTCACTTCGGTGCGCACGGTGTAGTACAGGCAGATCACGCCGACCGGCGCGTGCTGGACGTACATGGGGAGCGCCAGCACCTGCCGGACGTCGGCGAGCCCGTCGTGGAGCGGCGATCCCGTGTGGCACGGAGCGCCGCGCAGGTCCCGGACGTGGACCGGCCGCATGCGCAGGGCGGCGCTGACGGACGGCCCGTCGCCCAGGGTGAACTGCGCGGCCTCGCCGCGAAGGGCAGGTTCGTCGGTGGCGTGGAGCAGCCTCCACTGCTCCACACGTGGCAGGAACGACAGGGCCGCCCGCTGGGCGCCTAGCGCCTGGGTGAAGGCGGCGCACAACCGCTGCGGCAGGGTCCGGCGGCCGACTGCCGCGGCGACCGAGACGTCATGGACGATCGACGGTGGTTCCTCCAGCATGTTCAATTCCCTTCAGCCGTGGCTGCCGTGAGGCAGCAGCCCCGCGGGCGCGTCCAGGACGCCTGGTCCGGACGCCCCCGGGGGTGCCCGTTCGTCTACCACGCTCCCGGACGCCTCATGTGCGTTCCGCCCCGTTCCGTCCCGCACCGGACACATTCCGGCGGGGCGGACGGCGGCCGAGCGACAGCCGGACGGCCCGCGGGCGGTGACGCCGCTTCCGCAACCCACCCTGGGCCGTTCGGGTCATGCCGGACCGGCCGCGGCGATTACCGTCCGCCGTCACGGGTAGCCGATTGATCACGTTCAGTGGTCGCACTGTTCCGGCGAGGGTCGGCAGGACGGCCACGGCAAGGAGCGCGCGATGAAGAGCGGACTGGAAGCGTTGCTGGACCAGGTGCGGGAACGGGGCCGCTACGTCAGGCGGCAGGAGGCCGCCAGGGCCGTCGAGAGCGTCCTGGACGTCCTGGGCGCCCATCTCGTGGGCGACGACCGCAGCGATCTCGCCCGGCTGCTGCCCCACAGTTGCGGCCCGCTGCTGACGGGCGGCCCACCCGCGAGCGAACCCCTCACCCCGCGCGGCTTCGTCGCAGCGGTCGCGGCCCGCGACCACGGCGACTTCGGCGAGGCGCGGCGCGCCGTCACAGCCGTGCTCGGCATCGTCGCCGAGGTGGCGGACGACGCCCTGCTGCGCCGCATTCTGACCCAGCTCCCCCCGGGGCACGCGGGGTTGTTCGGCCGTACGGAGCCGGTATGACCGGGGCGGGAGTGACGGGTGGACCCTCGGCGGACGCGGTTCGCGAAACCGCCGGCCCGATCGGCGAAAGAGATCGGCGAAAGAAGGGGAATGCACTCCGGTATCCCGGGTATGCGGACCGAGCACGGGGGTTGGAGACACGGACGACAGGGGTGGATGGCATGGCAGCCGTGACCGCAGTGACAACCGCGGCACCGGAGACGACGTCGGCGACCGGGGCGATCGGCATCACGCCCATCGCGGACCCCTCCAAGGTGGCCCCCCAGGACGCACGCGACCTCTCCCGTCAGTTCTTCGCCCGGCTGGCGCAGCTCGAGGAGGGCACGCACGAGTACCAGTACGTGCGCAACACCCTCATCGAGATGAACCTGTCGCTGGTCAGGTACGCGGCGGGTCGCTTCCGCAGCCGGGGCGCGGACGAGATGGAGGACATCGTCCAGGTCGGCACGATCGGTCTGATCAAGGCCATCGACCGGTTCGACCTGTCCCGCGAGGTCGAGTTCACCACCTTCGCCGTGCCCTGCATCGTCGGTGAGATCAAGCGCTTCTTCCGGGACACCAGCTGGGCCGTGCACGTCCCCCGGCGGCTCCAGGAGGCCCGGGTCGAGCTGGCCAAGGCCACCGAGGAGCTGCGGAGCCGGCTCGGCCGGACCCCCACGGTGAGGGAGCTCTCCGAGCTGATGTCGCTCTCCGAGGAGGACGTCATCGAGGCCCGCAAGGCCTCCAACGCCTACAACTCCGCTTCCCTGGACGCCGCCCTCACGGGCGACAACACCCAGGACAGCGAGGCGGCCCTGGCCGACTTCATCGGCGAGGAGGAGGCGGCCCTCGAACTGATCGAGGACTTCCACTCCCTGGCCCCCCTGATCGCCGAGCTCGAGGAGCGCGATCGCCGGATCCTGCACCTCCGCTTCGTGGAGGAGCTGACACAGGCGCAGATCGGCGAGCAACTGGGCATCTCCCAGATGCATGTCTCGCGGCTGCTCACCCGCATCATCAAGCGGCTCCGCGCCGGTCTGCTGGAGACCGGCACCGGCTGAGCCGCCGTGACGCGGACAGCGGACAGCGGACAGCGCACACACGAACGGCGGTGGTTCCCCGGCCTGCCCGGGCGCCACCCCCCGTCGGGGCGGGGGGGTGCGGTGGGGCGTGGGGGCG